>CAYYUU010000031.1:0-16136 GCA_964474955.1 uncultured Alcaligenaceae bacterium
CCTCCGAGAGTTGGGCGAATTGGCGAAGTGCCCTGCGAAGCCGCTCACGAAGGAGAGTATGTTGCATGATGGCGTACCTGGTTCTGATTGCCCGCGGAGCGTCTTTTTGAAAGCCAGAAGGCAGAAGGATGAATTGATTCTGCCTTCATCTTTCTGCCTTCTGCCTTTCGAAAGGGGGTCGCCCTGCCAGCGACCACCATGCCCGTCGATTCCTTCGGGCGCCCGAAGATTATGTCTCTACCAATCTGCTTGACAGTCTTTGCGCACTCGTTGAAGAAGTTGACCGAGCCGGTCCATGGCCGCCATGGTCGCGAGCGTTTGGTCTTCGATCGGCTCCCAGTACACTTCCTGGAATTCCTTCGCCGTCGTGTCCTTCCAGTGCAGGGAAACGATGTCCCAATTTTGTCGGAGTATCTGGAGCCCTTGGCGGAGTTGTGATTGTCCTGCGCTGACGCTCATTGGATCTCTTCTCCGGGTGTCGTTGGGGGAGTTGGTGTCACTGACTTTTCCGGTGGCTTGAGTGCTAAATACTCGTTGAGTGCTCGGAGTTTCGCCTTCAGAACCGCCCGAGCCTTCGGAACCAACATCTCCAAGAGGTTTTGCAAATTACGGGCCGGGGTCTCGTATTCGAGCAACTCGGAGGGAAGGTCGCGAATCCACCGACGGGTGATGGCTTCTTTCTCCCGGACGTGTTCAAGGTATCGCTTGGCCCGTGCCAGGGCTTTTTCTTGATCGGCGATGTCGACGGGTCGACTCCCGACTCGCATCATCCGCTTGCGAGCCAGTTCTTCCTTGGCGAGGTAGACTTTCTCTTCCGCCCGTCGGACCTCGTACTGCCAGTTTCCGAGCTGTTCTTCGAGCCACTGGAAAACACGTAGTATCTCCCCGGCGACCGCCTCCAGCGCGTGAGTTCCATCCTCCGCGAATGCCCCCAAGGCCACCTGAAGCCTTTGGAGCGCGTCGGTCGATCGCACCCGTGCAGAATGATGTTGCATGGGTCGTTTACCTTTGTTGTAGGTAGGCCTCGATGCGTTCGGCCTTGCGAAGCAGGAACGGGATGTGTTCGTCGGATTGTCCCAAGAAGTGTTCCAACACGTGCATCGTCTGTTCAAACTCCGAAACGAACTTGCTGTGTTCCTGGTCTCGCCACGTGTCGGAGAGTCCGACCATGTGACTGTGCAACGAAGCGATCCGATCACGCAGTTCGGCATTGAACTTTTTCAAGTGCGAAGCAAATCGTTTCAACTCCGCAGGATCGACGATGGCTTGAGACATAAATCACCTGTCCTTCGCAACTAACGACATTTGCCTTATTTATTGTGACCCCTGAATCCCGGGTATGCAAGGCATGTCGGCCAACGTCGCGACGGCAGAGCGTCCGCTGCGGGTGTACAAGCCTTTTTGCCCTCCCGCTTTTGCGAACCGGGGTTGTCTCTCTACAATCTTCCTTGACCTCCGGTTTCCACAGACCGGACGACTCCGAAATGGTCGACTCTCTCAATAATACAACGTAGAAAAGGGAAAACCCGATGCGCGAGATTCAAATTGGCAACGTGAAGGAAAAAGTCGTCGAGCGGGCAGATTATCCGCCTGAGAAAATTCAGGCAATTCTGGCCGACGAGGTTGTTGCCGTCTTAGGTTATGGAGTCCAGGGAAAGGGCCAGTCCCTCAACATGAAGGACAACGGGGTGAACGTCATCATCGGCCTTCGCGAAGGCGGTCGAGGATGGGACATGGCCCAGCAAGACGGTTGGGAACCTGGCAAGACACTTTTCCCCTTGGAAGAAGCCGCGGACAAGGGAACGATCCTGCAATACTTGCTCTCCGACGCGGGACAGAAAGAGCAATGGCCGAACATCAAAAAATATCTCACCAAAGGCAAGGCGTTGTACTTCTCCCACGGCTTTAGCATTGCCTACAAAGACCAAACCGGAGTCATACCGCCCGACGAAGTCGACGTGATTTTGGTCGCGCCGAAGGGCTCGGGAACAACCGTGCGTCGTTTGTTCCTCGAAGGGAAAGGCATCAATTCCAGTTATGCGATTTTCCAGGACGCGACCGGCAAAGCGTTGGATCGGTGTTTGGCGTTGGGAATCGCGATTGGCTCGGGATACCTTTTCGAGACGACGTTCCAGAAGGAAGTGTTCAGCGATTTGACGGGAGAACGCGGCGTCTTGATGGGTGCCATCTACGGATTGTGGTTGGCCCAATACGAAGTGCTTCGGGAAAAGGGGCACTCGCCTTCGGAAGCCTTCAACGAGACGGTCGAAGAGGCCACGCAAAGTCTGTATCCGTTGATCGCCGAGAACGGCATGGACTGGATGTATGCAAACTGTTCCACGACCGCCCAGCGGGGTGCGCTCGATTGGTTCAAGAAGTTTCGAGATGCCGCGAGACCTGTTTTCGAAGAACTCTACAACAGCGTCGCCACCGGCGAAGAAACGAAACGAGTTCTCGACGCCAACAGCCGCCCCGATTATCGCGAACAACTCGAGAAAGAATTGAAAGAAATCGCCGACAGTGAAATGTGGCAGGCCGGAACGGTCGTTCGTTCGCTTCGACCCGAACGAGCTGCGAAGTCGAAGGGGTAGAGGGATTAGGGAACAGGGGGATAGAAAGGCCAGCAAGTTCTGAGCTGCTTGGGGGGACGGATAAATAAGTATGGCATTTTGGAAGGTTGCTTTTCTCGCGTGCAGGCACATTCCTTTGCAGGCTTCGCCTGCGTGCGAAAAGATTTCAAAGCCAAAGACCTTTTCGCGGAACGAAAAACAACTTTTCGTCAACACTCAAACACAACACTTATTCATCCGCCTGCCCTTGGCTCAAAACAACTTCCCTTACGAACAGGAGCCAAACTCGTGTGGCGTGCATGGATCATTCTCGTCGTGATGTGTAGTGCTTGGGATCGTCCGGTTGCTGCCCAAGAAACACCTCTTCCGAAAGAACTCAAGCCCTACTTTCGGCCTCCGGTGAAGTATCAAAATGACCTTGGGAACTATCGCTCGCCCTTGCTGTTCCAAAACGGCAAACGAGTCAGCACCAAGGCCGAGTGGCGCAAACGGCGTCAGGAGATCTTGAAGACGTGGCACAAACATATGGGCCAATGGCCGAAGATCATCAAGAGTCCCAAGATCCAATACTTGGACAAGGAACGCCGAGGGAATATAACGCAACATCATGTGCGCATAGAAATAGCACCGGGCCGAATGACGGACGATGCCTATTTATTAGTTCCTGATGGAAAGGGACCATTCCCCGCCGTGGTTGTTGTGTATTACGACGCCAAGACCGGCATAGGTCGTGGAAAAGTCGGGTTGCGAGACTTCGCCTATCAACTCGCCAAACGGGGATTTGTGACGTTGTCGCTCGGGAGTGCTCCGGAGACGTATTACCCCAACAAGAAATCGCCATTGCAACCACTCTCGTTTCATGCATATGTGGCGGTGAACTGCTATCAATTGTTGGCGGGACTCCCGTTCGTCGATGCCTTACGTATCGGGATCGTTGGCCATTCGTATGGCGGGAAATGGGCACTCTTCGCAGCATGTTTGTTCGAGCAGTTTTCGTGCGCTGCTTGGTCCGATCCGGGGATCGTGTTCGACGAAAAACGCAGCAACGTGAACTACTGGGATCGCTGGTACCTCGGTCATGAACCCGGCAAAGTTCGACCACGAGGTCGCCCATCGAAAAAGAATCCACGGACCGGTCCATACAAAACACTCGTGGAAAAAGGGCACGACCTACACGAACTCCATGCCCTCATGGCACCGCGACCGTTCCTGGTTTCCGGTGGAGCCGAAGATCGACCCGAACGATGGAAAGCACTCAACCACACGATCGCGGTCAACAAGTTGCTTGGGTTCCCCAACCGTGTTGGGATGACGAACCGAAAAGGGCATGGTCCGACGGAAAAATCCAATGAGCAGATTTATAAGTTCTTCGAACACTTCTTGAAACCCAAAACAGCAAGGATAGCAAAGCAATCAAACGTCGATGGATGCGATCCAACTTGTTTCTTGTCTCCTGCGCAAGGGAAGAGAAAAGCTATCCCCATTGGTTCGCGATTAGAACTGATGGTGGACGATTATCTCATTTCCAGGACCACAGGTTCGGCGAAGCTCCATCTCCACAAACCTACTCCCAAAGAAGTCGTTCTCACTACGAGTCACCCGTGGGAAGGTAACACTTGCGCATACTTCACGATCTTCCAAGATGGTGATATATACCGGATGTATTATCGTGGGTCTCACTATGACGTAAAGACCAAACGCGCCGCACATCGTGAGGTCACTTGCTATGCGGAAAGTAAGGATGGGATTCACTGGAAGAAGCCGAAACTCGGCCTCTTCGAGTTCAATGGTTCGAAGGACAATAACATAGTTTGGGATGGGATCGGGACACATAACTTCACGCCCTTTAAAGACCTCAATCCGAAGGCTCCCAAGAACTCTCGATATAAAGCCCTTGGTCGAGGCAGACCTCGCGGAAAACGCGGTCTCTATGCGTTCCAATCTGCGGACGGGATTCACTGGAAGTTGATGTACAAAGAACCGGTCATCACGCAAGGCGCATTCGACTCGCAGAACCTCGCATTCTGGGATCCCCATGCGAAGTTATATCGCGAATATCATAGGACATTTCGTGGGGTTCGCGACATCCAGACAGGGACGTCACACGACTTTCTGAAATGGACCAAACCCGTCTTCTTGAAGTATCCGGGAGCTGCCCGCGAACACCTATACACAAACGCCGTGCGACCCTATCCGCGTGCGCCGCATATTTTGATCGGGTTTCCGACTCGCTACCAACCGAAGCGAGGTTCACAAGTCGAACCGATATTCATGACGAGCCGTGACGGGGTCACGTTCCGGCAATGGAAAGAACCAGTCATCCCCGTCACCGCACCGAAAGACCGCGACGGGAATCGAAGTAATTACATGACTTGGGGACTCGTCCAACTCCCCGAGAAGCCGAAAGAGTATTCCGTGTACGCGACGGAAGCGTATTACACCGGTCCGGATTCGCGGGTCCGACGCTTCACGTATCGTGTCGATGGATTCGTTTCGTTGCGGGCGTCGAAGAAAGTCGGCGAAATGATCACCAAAAAGATTTCTTTTGGCGGCAAGAATCTTCGGCTCAACTTCACCACCAAAAAGAAGGGAAGTATCCGCGTAGAAATCCAAGACGGCAAGAGCGGAAAACCGATCCCGGGTTATGCCCTGAAGGATTGCATGCCGATCAAAGGGGACGCGCTGGAACAAATCGTCTCATGGCGAGGCGGAAAGAACGTGCAGCACTTGGCGGGACGGTCGGTCCGGCTTCGATTCGTATTACGGGATGCCGATCTCTATTCGTTTCGGTTTCGGTAAGGTCGTCTGGTGGGCGACGGGAGTTGGGTTTCGTCGGGTGGGGCAGGGATCGCAGCTACGAAGCCCCACTGTGGCCCTTTGTCTTTCTATTCCCTCGTTTTCCTCGTTATCTTCTTGAGACAACGACTCGCGTAATCCAACCAACTCGGTCCATTCGACAAGCGTAGCTCGTGGCGGTTCGGACACACGGGAAAGGACCATAAGCTCGCCAAGGCTCGGTCGGACACGCTCGGTAGTAAACCAAATAGCATAAGTTCGATTGGGCGGGTTGGACTACTCGCGGGGGAGGTGTTGTGGGCACTTGGTTGTTTGGGACCGTAAGCCGTGGGGTGGGATTCACTGGTGGAAAAGTGACGGGCTGTCGTTGCTGCGGCGTCTTGTTCGGGATAGGTGGCAACGGTGCGGTCTCATTCGGAGTAGGACCTTGAATTCCATTTCCGTTGTTGGGCGGGAACGTCTGGTTTGGATTCACTTGCGGCTGCTGGGGAAAACCTTGTTGTGGGCTTTGTGGGACGAGACGCCATTGTTGCCCGTCAAAGTAAAACTGGCTCTCCCTTGGAGTTGGAGGCGTGAGCACTCCTTGATTGACCTGAGCTTCTGCCCTGGAACCCATTCCGAAACTCAAAGCCAAACTAACCATCACCACAAATGCTTTCGTGATGTATCGCATTGGTGATCTCCTCATCGTGTGGATTTGCAAATGCATTTTTTACAATAACAAGTGGGCGACCAAAACTTGCGCCTTTTTTCCCATTTGGACTACATGCCCCGCGTTATTTAGTCTCTCAAGGAATGCCTATCATGCCAACTGTCGCATCCATCAAGGGCTTCTTGGAGCGGTTCGCTCCGCCGTCTCTGGCTGCCGATTGGGACAACGTCGGCCTGTTGTTCGGCGACGAACGCGCCAAGGTCAAGCGCATCATGACCTGCTTGACCCTGACGGAAGCGGTGGCAACCGAAGCCGTCAAAGCCAAAGCGGATTTGATCGTGACGCATCATCCAATTTTCTTCCGACCGGTCCAACGCCTCACGGCGGGAAGCCGAAGTTCTGGGCATCTCTGGAAATTGGCGAAAGCCAACATCGCAGTCTACAGCCCACACACCGCCTTCGACAACGCTATCGGAGGAATCAACGACATACTGGCCAAGCGACTCGGTCTGGTCGATCCGAAGCCGTTGCGTCCGAAAGTCGGCGCACCGGAATACAAAATCGTCGTGTTTGTCCCCGCGTCCGACCTGGAGCGCGTTTCCAAGGGGCTGTTTGACGCTGGAGCCGGAAACATCGGCGAGTACTCGCAATGTATTTACCGGCTCGAGGGAAAGGGCACGTTCTTTGGGTCGGAAGAGACGAATCCCACCGTGGGAAAAAAAGGCCAACTCGAGATCGCTAACGAAGTCCGCCTCGAAACTGTTTGTCCCAAAAGCTGCCTCTCCAAAGCCATCGAAGCAATCTACAAGTTTCATTCCTACGAAGAACCGGCCTTCGACGTGTATCCTCTCGAACCCAAGGCTTCGTGAAGTTGAGCGGGTCGCGTTGGCTCACTCGCCAAGGCCATGAGCCTCAACGATTTCGCAGCTCTCGTTCGAAAACAATTGGACGCGAACGCCGTTCAAGTCGTCGGAGATTTGACGCAGGACGTCAAAAAAATAGCCATCGCTTGTGGAGCTGCCGGCGAGTTTCTCAAGGACGCCGCACAAGCCAAGGCGGACGTGTTCCTCTGCGGCGAGATGCGGTTTCACGATTATTTGAGTGCGGAGTCTCAAGGCATCGCCTTGGTCTTGCCCGGCCATTATGCCTCCGAACGTCCAGCCGTCGAAGAACTCGCCGAACTCCTACAAGAAGAATGGGAGGACGTAAAAGTATGGGCGAGCGAAAAGGAAACCGACCCTGTGAAGCATGTTTGAGGGGGTGAGGGACCGTAGGACAAAACGAGTTTCCATTGCGTTGTAGCAAACTCCATGCATCCCCAATGTAGAATTTGCAAAATGCGACCAGTCCGCAACACAAAAGGTCCTGGCAGCGTTGGCCGTTTGGAATCTCCAACTCTCGCACCGGAAACGACTTAGCGTTTGAGGGCCAAGAGGCCTCGTTCGTCGGCGAGACTATTGGCATTGTTGTTGCGGTGATTGACTTTCCGCACGACACGACGTAGTGCGAATCTTGCCAACGACAAGGAGGTCGGGATGCGTCATTCGGGTTTATTTATCGGTACGTTGCTGGGTCTTGTGTTCAGTATTGTCGGTGCGATCGAGATGGGGGCGTTGTCTTCGGTGGCCGGTGCCGAAACACCTTACACTGTGAATCAAGATGCCGCCAACACCGAGGATCTTTTCGACTCGAGTTCCGGTTGGCGATACCGACAGGGGCAACCGACTCATTGGAAACACCTGGTCATGAATCGGTAACGTGGGCAGATACACACAGTTGCTTTTCGCTCCGCGAAAGGACGCATGCCTTTAAAACTTTTCGCGGAGCGAAAAGCAACTTTCCAAAACCATCCTGAGGAATGCCTACCCTTTCTCAAATTTTGTCAATTCAAGCGTGATCGGTTCGCCACTTCCAATGACAAAAGTTTGTTTGACCATTCCGACGTCGGGTGCGAACCAGTAGGTCACGGTGGCCGCCGTTTTGCCCTTCTCAAATTCCATTGTCAAAATCATCTTGACCGCGTCGTATTCTCCAGAGGGCACTTTCACCATTTCCTCTTCGGCTTCGATTTTGATTTTGAACTTGGCCTTCTTTTCCCCGACTTGAATGTCCTGTTCCCACTCGCCTTTCTCGACCGGATACTTGAGCAGCTTGAGCGGCTCGGAGAGTTTGAGTTCGTTGACCTGATAACGCAGAAGCCCATTCTTCGTGTTGGCAAGTTCTTCGGACGCCAGCTTCTTTCCGTCTTGGGAGAGGTTGTGGATCTCGGCCCGTTTTTTTCCGTCAACGTCTCTGACCTTGGCCACCTTGAAAGTCGTTTCACCAAGGGCAGTCTTTTCTCCACCTTTCTTGCCCTCCCGAGTCACTTTGTAGGACCACTGGTTGCCTTCCTTCAACGGGTAATAGTTGTTCTTCTTGTCGTCACCCGCCGGAGCAAGGCGCGGCTGAGAAACGAGAGCAACCGACAACACGGCAATGACCACAGCGAGTTTTTTCATACGAGTTTCCTTGGCGCGTTCAACCGTTCAGTTGGGATAGGGTGCGGATGAGAGTGATTTCCACCCGTCTCCGGTGAATTACATTTCGCCGTTGTATCGCAACGTCGTGCGTTCTCCTAGAAAAATTTTGGAGCAAACTCGTGACTCTCCAAAACAAAAACAAAACGAAAACACATGCCAAAGCGGCGTTGAACTGACGCACTCCAAAACAAAACAAAGACGACGGCAAACGGGTAACGGTAAATAAATGTGTGTCCGTTTTTTCTTGGTAGGGTGGGGCCAGCTTGAGCATGAGCGAAAGCGAAGGCCCACCGTTATCTTGAGGATCGAAGCGTTTGGTGGGCCTTCGCTGCGCTTGCCTACAACAATCCTCCAGAGAACGGACACTCATTTATTTCCCGTTCCGAATGTGCCTACTACTTTATCACTCGAGCGAAACAGGAATACAACTCTGCCAGAAGTAAGCCTGGAACAACACAAGAAGCCCCACCAACAACGCAAGGACGATGCTGTGCCAAAAGACGAAGCGTAAAATCGCTCCCTCCTGTCCCGTTTGTCCGGTGGCTGCGGACGCAACAACGATGCTCTGCGCGTCGATCATTTTCCCCATCACGCCGCCGGTACTGTTCGCCGTCGCCATTAAGACTTTGGCCTGCATCTCCGTGAGTGGGAGTGTTCCGGCGCGCGCAAGCCCGCTCGCGGTCAACGTCTGCAGACTCCCGAATAACGCATTCGAAGAAGTGTCGGAACCGGTCAACGCTACACCAAGCCAACCCAATAACGCTGCGAATAGTGGATACAACGGGCCCGTCTTCTGGAACAGCAAACCCAATGAAGCATCCATCCCGCTGTACCTCGTGACCCACGCGATGGCCAACATGCACACGATCGTGAGTAATGCCAGCCGCACGTTGATGAGCGTTCTCCAGAAGATCCGGAAGAACCGTCCAATGCCGATTCGTAACCAAAACGCCGAAAGCAACGCCGCGAGAAAAATACTCGTGCCTGTCGTCGAGAGCCAGTTGAATCGGTACACGGCGGACTTGGTATGTTTTTCGTGCGTTTTCTTCCGCACGACCTCGCCGACCATCTCGGCAGTCTTCGAGCTTGTGGCGACGTGAACCACAGATGCTAACGGTCCGCCTCCTGAAGCAGACATCGGAGAGGCAAGAATCTGAGCCACCAAATGTGCCGCGGCGGCTTCCTGACTCGCGGGTTCGGGAACGATTGGCGAGACTCGCTTCACCTTGTTGTGAACTGTCGGAACGTCAAAAGCGATGACCGTTGGTTGGACTCGGACGGAGGGTGGATTTTCTTGGGGCTGTTTTGTTTCTGTTTTGGTCGCCTGTCCCAAGGTCATTGGCGAATCCAGAAACTTCTTCACGTCCTCAAGTCCCCACAAGAACACGAACACCGAAAGAAGCATCCACGGCGTCCACGCGTGCACGATTTGGCCAGTTGTGTAGGATGGGGTTTCCTTCGATTCGGGGGCATCTTTTTCTTCGGGGAACTTCCAGATTTCACGAGGTTTCCAAACCTTCAGGAACAACGCGAGCGAGATGAGCGAAACCAAACCTCCCGCCACGTCGACCAGATATCGCCCATGAAAGTTCGAGACGAGAAACTGAACCAGAGCGAAGCTCCCACCACAAACCAACAACGCGGGCCAGACCCCGAGAACTCCGCGCCATCCACTCATCACCCACACGAGCCAGACCGGAATCAAAAGCGAAAAGAATGGAAGCTGCCGGCCCGCCATCATGCTCAATAACATCGGGTCTATGTTCGTCACGTCTCCGAGCACTCGGATCGGTGTTCCCAAGGCACCGAATGCCACCGGCGAAGTGTTAGCAAGCAGTGCAAGTCCGGCGGCTTGCAATGGCCGAAATCCCGCGCCCATCATCAACGCCGCGGAAATCGCAACGGGTGTTCCGAATCCTGCAGCACCTTCGATGAATGCCCCGAAGCTAAAAGCGATCAATAACGCTTGGAGACGACGGTCACCCGAAAGCGACGCAACGGAATGCTTCACGATTTCGAATTGCCCCGTTTCGACAGTGATGGCGTAAAGGAAAATCGCATTGAATACGATCCACCCAATGGGCAGCAATCCGACCAATCCGCCGTTGCCGGCTGCCATCAGCATCGTCGGGGTCCAGTTCCCCAGACGTTCCACGTAACCCGCGTCTCCCATCTTCGGGACGTAGAAAAAAATCGCGATGAGTAACGCTGAGACGAGCCCAATGATTGCAGCGACGTGGGCCTTCGCTTTCCCAGACCCCAACAGGCCCAGAAGTAGCAAAATTGGCAATCCTGCCAACAACGGATTCAACCAAAAGAAGCTGGTGGGTTCGTAGATTTGGTCCCAAACCATTGTTGTTGACCTTCTCGCTTGGGTCGAAATGTGAGTTGGATTTCTCGGCGCGGCACTGCTTGGGTTATCTTGTTCGCGGTCGTTTGGTCATGCAAGGAATTTCGATTTCCCAGTTTCATCTTGACCCGTTTGGCCGATGTGCCGATGATCTGCCCGCGTGAATACAGCGGTGGGCTTCGCGTCTGGAAGCGGCCAGAAAATACGATCCGAGAAAAAGGGATCCTCCATGTCTCATATACCCCCTCGATTCGGCGCATGCCTCTTGTTGTTTTTCTTGCTGATCAGTTCAGGGACCAACACACTCTCGCAAGAAAACAAGAACTCCACAGCAAAATCGAGCAAGAAGGCTTCCGAGCCCGCGCCCTTGCAATTGAATGACACCACAGCGTCACACGAACAGCGGTTCTTCGATGACGCCACGTTGCACGCCATTCAATTCTTGCCGGATGGAAGGCAAGGCTGGGCCGTCGGCGACGAAGGGGTAGTTTGGCATACCGTCGATGGCGGCAAAATCTGGGCGAGACAACCGACCGGGACGCGTGCTTCTTTGCGAAGCGTCTGCTTTCTCAATGCGAACGTGGGGTGGATCGTCGGTCGGGAAGAGACTCCGGCAAAAGGCATGAGCACCGGCGTCGTCTTGTACACTCGCGACGGCGGCGTGCACTGGACGCGGTACTTCGAAAACCAAATGCCGGGTTTGAACTGCATTCGGTTCCTCGACGGCAAGGTCGGGTTCATGATGGGTGATGCAACATCTCGGTTTCCGACGGGCTTGTACAAAACCATCACGGGTGGACGAACCTGGCAAAAAGTCGGTGGGACACGGGGGACAAGTTGGCTCGATGGCGATTTTGAGTCCAAGAACGTCGGGGCTTTGGTGGGCGAGTGGAGCCAGATGGCCAAACTCCGCCAGAAAGGCGTGACCGGCATCGAGGTCGAAGAACTCGAAGGCCGAAGCATCCGCGGCATTCGCATGTTTGGAAAGAAAGACTCCGTGGCGGTCGGCGACGGGGGGCTCGTGTTGCTCAGCCAAACCTACGGTCAAGGTTGGAGCTTTGCCAAGAATCTGAAATCTGTGCTTTCGGAGAACATGAAGAAGAACCTCGACTTCCGAGCGGTCGATGCACTCGCGGAGCAAATCTGGGTCGTGGGGCGACCTGGTTCGGTCGTGTTACATTCGCGAGACTCCGGCGAGACCTGGAAAATCCACAAGACGAACCACCCGACGCCGTTGAACGGAATTTATTTCATCGATGCCCGACGCGGTTGGGCGGTCGGTGAACTGGGAAGCATTTTGGTCACCAAGGATGGTGGCCGCACGTGGAAGGTGCAACGCCAAGGAGGGCGGCGCACCTCCCTTTTATTCGCACACGCCGACGCTCGGTCCGTTCCGCTCGAAACGATGGTCCAACTCGGACGCGAGGAAGGCCACCTGATTTCGGGAATCCGCGTCGTGGCCGCTGACTCGAAGTCGGCCTCGCGGGCGAACGTGATGGAACCGAACCGATTCGCCGCCGCCGTTCGGATGGCCGGGGCGACGACCGGCGAAACGTTGTGGCAATTTCCGTTGCCGGAATATTTTCACGACGCGAAGGCCAGCGAGGTCATGAAGTATTGGAATCAGTTGCACGACCAAGAAGCCCCCCAACAGATGCTCCGACAACTCGTCCTCGCGTTGCGGATGTGGCGACCGAATGTCGTCGTCACGGACGGAGTGAGCGACAAGACGACCCACACCAACACCCAGCACGCGACACGGGCCATCGTTCAGGAAGCGATGCGACGAGCCGTCAAGTTGGCCGCAGACCCCAAGCAGTTCCCGGAACAGATTCGCGATCTTGGGTTGCGGCCGTGGGAAGTCTCGCGAGTCTATTCTGTCTGGCCGAGCAAAAAGGGTTCGCACGTCGTCATCGATGCCATGCAAATCGGCAGGCGTTTGATGGGGGCACCCCAAGACATTGCGACGGTCGCCTTGCCGCTGGTGGCCGACAGGAACGATGAGATCCCTGCGAGTCGTTTCTTCAAATTGGTGGAATCCACGACCAAAGGGGCAGAGGATTATCGCACGCTGATGGCGGGGCTCGAAGGCAAAGCCGACAAGGGAGGGCGACGATTTCTCAGACCGTTTACCCAGACCGATGCCTACAAGAAGGCCATCGCCGATCACCGAGCCTTACGGAATCTCATTCGCAATCCGAAGGCGGGACTTTCGGACCCCGAGAAAATCATAGGGCAGTTGAAGCCGATTCTCGAACGACTCCCTCTCAATGCCGGAGCCGCCGCGGCCTACAGCATCGGTCGCGACTACGCCCGCAAAGGCCAGTGGATCTTGGCTCAGGAAATCTACCTCGCAATGGTCCAGGAGTATCCGTGGCATCCGTTGACGACGTCGGCGTATCGATGGCTCGTCCAACACAACACGAGCAGCGAAGTACTTCGTCGCTACGAACTGCGTCAGTACGTCAAGAAGGGGTACGGCGAATGGACCAAACCACTGGGGATGGACGGAAAGAATTCGGCTGCGAAGAGCCAACCCAAATTCAATGCCCACGTCCAGACGACGTTCCTCACGAACCAGGCGGAACTGAAAAAGCAGTACACGCAAAGCCGTGTGTTCGCCCAAAAGCTCTGGCAGATGGGACCGATGTTTGGGCAAGATCCGACCATCCTCTTTAGCATCCAATCGATGCGCCGGCGTGTTGGAGAAGTGATCGCGACGGACAAGTGGTATCGAAACTATTCGGAGATTCATGTCAAGAATCCGTGGCAACAAGCTGCCGCCGCTGAGGATTGGTTGACCCATCGCAAGGGGATTCCACCAAAGGCTTTGGTGGCGTGTATCCACTCCTCCAAGAAGCCGTATTTGGATGGGAAGTTCGACGATCCTTGTTGGAAACAATTTTCGGCAACGGTCTTGAGCAACGCCGTCCGGACGACTCGGGGAACGCCTGGAAAATCGGCCTACGCGAACACGACCCAAAGTCACCGAACCGAAGTCAAACTCGCTTACGATCACGCCTTTTTGTATGTGGCTTTGCGATGTACGCATCCGGCGAAGGACCACGTTCCCCCGGCGAAGGTTCGGCCTCGCGATGCCGACTTGAATGGGTTCGATCGGGTCCGGATCATGCTCGACCTGGACCGCGATTATTCGACGTATTTCTGCTTCGAAGTGGATCAACGGGGATGTGCCCGCGAAGACTGTTGGGGTGATCCGAACTGGAACCCGAAGTGGTTCATTGCGATGCGAAGTACCAAGACATCGTGGAACGTCGAAGCGGCGATTCCTTTGGCACAACTCAAGGGCAAACGTGTCGAACCGGGCGAGTGTTGGGCGTGTAACGTCGTTCGAGTTTTGCCGCGTCGTGGCGTCCAGGCCCTTTCCACGCCGGCGGGCCCCGAGCGACAACCCGAAGGCATGGGGTTGCTCCTGTTCGAAGAACATCCGGCCAATGCCCGGCAGCGCTCATCGACGGTCGTTGCCCCAGGTGATACACTGACACCTCGACGACGAAAGTAAGACAATCTTTATTTCACGACCTGCGCATGACACCTTGGAACATCTTTTGTTATCTCTCGTTGGGAGTCTCGGGCGGTGTCGTGAGTGGCGCACTCGGGATAGGTGGGGGCGTGTTACTCGTCCCGGCGCTGTTCTATTTGTTCCATACCATGGAAGGGATGGACCAACAAACGGCGACTCGATATTCCCGGGGGACGGCGCTGGGGGCGTTGAGTTTTCCGGTCCTTTTGCCCGCCGCCTGGCAGTATTTCCTCAAAGACTGGATGAGCATTCCGGTGGCGATTCTCGTCGCCATCGGACTCGTCGTCGGGAGTTACCTCGGCGGCCTGATGGGTACTTCCCCGTGGGTTCCCAAGCAAGCCCTTCGCATCTCGTTCGGACTGCTGTTGGTTTATCTCGGAACTCGCTATGCTCTTTCGACCGACTCGGAAGTGCGGGACTTTGTGTTGGCGTTGGGGGCCGTTGGGAGTGTGCTCATGCTGTTTTGGATTTTGAAGTTGCTGGGCCGGCCTTATCACCGAACGACGATTCGGGAAGAACTCCAAAAGGTCAAGGACTCTCCGCCTCCGGAGGAACCGGAGTACTACATCTGATGGCCGATACGAGCAATTCGAGTTCGATTACTCAGAGTATAGAACCCCTCAACCCTCGGCCATTCTCGCTACCTCGATAAATCTTCGCATCGTGTCGCGATGTTTCTTTCCGGGTCTCGTTTCCACGCCGCTCGCGACATCCACCCCATACGGCTTTACGATTCGGATGGCGTCCGCGACGTTGTCGGGCGTGAGCCCTCCTGCGAGAATGATCGGCACTTCGCACGAATACTCCGCAAGCAGATCCCAGGGAGCCGTTTGGCCCGTTCCTCCATATTCACCAGGTACGTGTGCATCCAGCAACACTGCTGTCGGGAGTCGGCCGTTCTTGCGACAACGGTCCAAATATGCATCGATTGTCGACAGCGAGGAACGGTCGCAGACGGAGAACGCAGGAAGGAACGAGTAGGCGGTTTCGGGAATCAGGTCCAAATCGTCGCCGTGGATCTGGATCGTTCGCAGACCTTCCAGACGCCGAACTCGGTCGACTACCTCAGCAACCGGTTCGTTCACGAATAACGCAACCGGTTCCACGAAGGGAGGCAACTCTTTGAGAATCTCCGAAGCAGTCTGTTCGTAGACATATCGTTTGGATTTGGGGTAGAAATTTAAGCCGATGGCGTCGGCCCCCAATTCGGCTGCGTCGAGGGCGTCGGCGACGGTCGTGATTCCGCAAATTTTTATCCGCATGTTCTTGTTTTTCCGGTTGTGGGTCGCACGGCAGAGACGAGAGTCGAGAGAGAAAACTACCAAAGCGGCAGCAAGCTGCCGCACTCCAAAAGAAAAAACGGCACACGGAGAGTGCCTACTACTTCCCAAACCAAAGATCCGCGCCCTCTTGGTCACGGCTCTTGGTGCAGACGGACCGAAAGGCGTAATTTCTCTAACCGGCCATTCTCGCCGAAGTCGTTCGGCTCGGGGCGCTCGCCGTCGACATTCCTATAGCGAACCGCCATTGTTTGCGATACCATATTTTTCGAAACAGCTTTCCCAAAAAACTAAAGTTTAGCCCGAATCGTCGTTCCTAGGTCGGATAACCTGTCTCTTGTTCTGCGAACTCTGAGCGACAATCAACCGTCTGGCCCGAGTTGCTGTCTCACCAAGTAGATCGACTTACCGTTAGATTTCGGAGA
>CAYYUU010000032.1:0-16075 GCA_964474955.1 uncultured Alcaligenaceae bacterium
GCGGATTCTGGAGGTGACCTAGGATGATCTGGCCATGCAACCGCCGGCGGTTTTGGCCTTGCGCGAGCAAAACCTCGAAGTCGACCACGATTCCGTCGTCCATCTCCTCAATCCCATGCCCGAACAACGCCATCGACAGCGGGCGTACTACCTTGCCAACGTCACAATGATCGACGAGCAAGTGGGGCTCATTCTCCAGTCCCTCGAAGCGAAGGGCTATCTCGAAAACTCAGTCGTGATCTTCAGTTCCGACCACGGCGATTGTCTCGGCGATCACGGACACAGCCAAAAGTGGACCATGTACGATGCCATCACCCGAATCCCGATGATCGTGTGGTCTCCGGGACTCTTCGGAGGCAAGCGCCAAGTGGATGGTTTGTGTCAACAGATGGACATCGGGCCGGCAATCCTGGAACTCGCTGGCGTGGAAATTCCGGATTCGATGGAAGCGGAATCTGTACTCCCGGCACTCCGCGGAGAAGCCTGGCCCGGTCGCGATTATGTCTACGCCGAGCAAGCCAAGGACGGAATCTTGCAAACGACCGAGTTCATGACGATGGTGCGTTCCAAAGACTGGAAGCTCGTGCATTTTCTCGACGAGCCATTCGGCCAACTTTTTGATCTGACCAAAGATCCCGACGAAATCGAGAACTTGTGGGACGAACCAGAGGCCGAGGCGAAAAAGCGAGAACTCTTGGCCGTCTTGCGAGAATGGCGGATTCGAAGCCAGTTGCACACAAGAGATTGGCCGAAAGAATGGCGTTGAGCGAAAAGAGACGAGAAACAGAAGGACCTCACGCGAAGACGCCAAGGTGCGAAGGAAGAAAAGAAAACTACGAAAGCGTCAGCGTAGCTGCCGCACTCAAAACTTACCAACCCGAAGCGCGAGCGAGGAATCCGAAACTACCAAAGCGGCAGCGTAGCTGCCGCAATCCAAAACAAAACGAACATCGAAGTCCGCAGCTTATTTTGACTTGGCAACTTTTTTCAACAGCGTCAACAACGTCCGCGTAATTTTCGGAGAAGCTCCAACTTCGAGATAGCTCGACCGCGCCCGCCACGTCTCGTATCCTCCGAGTTTGTGTTGCCTGGGCGTTGGAAGATATCCGTTATACCCATTTGCCAGTTCGATCGTGAACGTTGGCTTGAGTGGGCTCTTCTTTTTCAATTCCAACCCGATCTCCACGAACACCTCGCATGGAATCGCACAGATTCCCAGGTTGCCGATTCGGACGGCCTGGAGAATCACCTTCTTCTTGGTGGGATATTTGGAGATCAGAACCGTTTCGCGAGCGTAGATCTGCTCACGAGTTTTCAACACGGGTTGATTTCGTTTGGTCGGATCGTGCTTGGCTTTGGCCAGAATGTCCTTCGCCCGGTCGATTTCTTTTTCGTTGGGCAATCGCACTCCGAGTTCGATGTCCGCCTGGGCCATGTCGAGCGACACCCAGTCTTTATGCTGGATCGTTTTGTAAGTCTCGAAAGCGACCTCGGCGACGCTGTTGGCCACGACCCGAATTTGCTCATACGATTGGCGACGACCAGGACTCGCCGCTGCGTAATTGATGTTATTGATGTCGCCGCTCGTCCCGTTCGACATGATCCCGACGAATGGACGTTTTTTGTCCCTCGCCTTCAAGAGTTGGGCCATGCGTTCGGCGAATGCTCCAAAGTAATCCGCCGAGAGTGGTTGCACGCCTCCGACGTAGTGCAACGAATAATTCGCGAGCAACGCAATCGGTCGGCCCTTTGTGGATTGGACCGAGACGATGGAAACGCTCGGATCGATCGGCCCGGCGGGTTTCAAGAGACCTGGGTGTCGATACCCCGGATTCATGCGGACCTTGTCGGTCGTCTTTCCGAATGGGTCGGGGTTGAGCACGCCCGGCTTCATGAGCCATCGACGGTTGTAGACCTGGTCGTCGTTCTTGCCAATGGCCCAACCAATCTTGGCCGTTTCCAAATGCGAGACGGCTTTGGCGATTCCCTGTGCGATTTGTCTGACGAGTTGTTTGCGGTAGGCTTCGTCCGGGTCGCTCTGGAATACGCCCGAGAGGGTCGGCGCCGTGTGCGTGTGGGTGGCCGAGATGAGGATGTGATCGGGAGCAATTCCGGTCTGCTTGTGGGCCAGCTTTTTGGCCGCGTCGGTGATGTCTCTTGGAACCATGCAGCTATCACAAACGACGATGGCGATGCGAGTCTTGCCGTCGTAGAGGACCAAACATCGGGCGTGCAATCGATCGTGCGCCCCCTTGGCCGTCCGGTCGCGCATCCCGCCATTGACCGAAATGGGAAACTTCTTGGGAGTGATGTCCTGAGCATAGGCGCCGGCCCGAAAGACTTTGTTTTGCTGTGCGCGGGATGTCACACAAGTACACAACAGCAGGCCGATTGCCAACGAGAGACGAAGACAACTTTGCGGGAATGGTGTCATCGCGGTGTCACTCCTTTTCGAAATCGTGTTCGGAAGCGAGGCGGCATTTCGCGCCATGGTATTCCCGGCTTTAGCCGAGAGCAACCAGTTTCCGCGCTTCACGAAAGCAGGAGGGAGATGGTGTTGGGGGGGAGCGTCTCGCTTGCTACTACCTGCCCGGACCAGTAGAATCGCGGTTGAACGTCCGAGTTTCCCAAAAAAATTCGACACCGCAGGTTCAGTCGCTGCCCACAACGGAGAGATACCAATGCCTATTCGCTTCTCTTGCCACGAATGCGGCAAGCAGTTGCAAACCCAAGACGATTTTGCCGGCAAGAAAGTCCGATGTCCCGGATGTAAAATCGTGCTCGATGTGCCGGGCGAACCGACGGGAGTTACTTCGACTCCTGGCGTATCCTCGACTCCGGCCTCGTCGTCTCCGCCAACAAGTTCTGCCGACGAAGGGTTACGCGACAGACCGTCCGCCACCAGACCAAGGGACGATCGCACCACCAGCGAACCTACCGCCCGAACCACGCCTCGCCGTCCCAAGAAGAAAAAGTCATCGCCGATGGTGCTGGTCCTGTTGCTCGGCATCGTCCTCTTGATCGGAGGGGGCGTGGCCGGAGGCTATTACTACTTCCTCACGCAACAATCCGACAAAAAGAACGACAACCGAAACGGGGGGCCTCCCCCGAACGGACAACCTGGACCGATGCCCGGTGCTCCGATACCGTTCCAGTTCCAAGCCTCCTACAAAGAACGCGACCTGGGCACGGCCAAAGATTCGCATCTCGCCATGATTCCCACGGACGCGAATTTCTTCTTCACCATTCGGATGCACCACGTGCTGGAGAACCTGCCGGAGAATGTCCAGAAGTATCTCAAGGTCCTCCCGAAATCAGCGAGCCCGTTCGAGTGGGTGAAATCCAACTGTGGTTTTGATCCGCAGGAAGTCGAGAGGTTTTCCGTCGTTGCCTGGGCGCCGAAGGAGCTGGACGAGCCGACCCCGTCCTGGGTCCGGGTTCTCGTTTTCGTGACGACCGAAAAACCTTATGACGTCCAGAAACTCCGAGAGCAATTCGCCGACGATCCAACGACGTCGAAACCCGACGGGCGGACCTTCCTTGTTCGGACCGATTTGTTCTGGAAAGACGCCCCGAAATTCAAAGTACATCTGGTCGATAAAACCACGTTCGTCGTTGGCGATTCCAAGAGCATCGAGGAAACGGCGGCGAACAAAAAGCCGGCGAAGACTGACGGAAAGCTCGCGAGAGGGTTGGAGTTGGCCAAGAAAAACCACGCGTTGGTGTTGAGCGTGGTCAATCCGGAGGTCGTGCAACAACTCGATCCAAAGGACCTTCCACTGCCCAAAGCGAAGGCCCTGATCGAGGGCGTACTCACCGAGGGACTGAAACAATCGCTCCAACTCAAAGGCTTCGACCTCGTTTTCGATAACGACGCCAAGGCTTTTGACTTACAAATGCTGATCCATTTTCCAAATGAAAAGGAAGCGAAAACCTTCGCGGAATCTGTTCGAGAATTGGGTGGGCCAATCGGCGAAATCCAACAAGCTCCGGCGCGAGAACGCCCGAAATTGGCCGTGGATATGTTTCGGCCTTTCCTTCCCAGGATGGGCAAAGCGCCTGGTCCGCCAGCAGGAGAACCGAAACTCAAGCAAGCGGACATCAACCTCGTGTTGGACGTGCTCGAGGGCATCAACGTCGTTCAGAAAGACAACGTGCTTCGCCTCGGAGTTGTGATTCAACCTCCCACGATGAAGAAGATTCTGGCCAAGGTGCCCGATCCGTTAATCAAGTCTGCCGTGGAAGCGATGCCGACATTTCCACCACTCCCGGCAAGGCCAAAGAAACTCGCACCGGGACAACTCGCCGTCGCCAAGAATCTTCGCGACTTGGCAATCGCAATGCACGCGTACCACGACGTTCTCAAAAAGTTTCCAGGCCAATCGATCGGCAAGGGTTTGAGTTGGCGTGTGGCCATCCTGCCGCATTTAGGCAAGGAAGGCGAGGAGTTGTACAAGAAGTTCAAACTCGACGAAAAGTGGGACAGCGAACATAACAAGAAGTTGATTGCCGAAATGCCGAAGGTCTTCCAACACCCCACGGCCAAGGCCGAGGAAGGCCACACGTTCTATCAAGGCGTGGCCGGGCCGGACACGATCTTCGAGCCAGGAAAACAATTTCCTTTGGTTTCCATCCAAGACGGCACATCGTACACATTGATGTTTTTGGAAACGGCCAAAGCCGTCCCCTGGACCAAACCAGAGGACGTTTCCTACGATCCCAAAGCCAAAAAACTCCCTGACTTCGGCGGACACTTCGCCGAAAAAGTTGTTGCTGCCATGGCCGATGGTGCGGTCTACGTGCTGCCCCACGAGTACGTCCAGAAGAACTTCCAGTTGCTTGTCCAGAAAGCGGATGGACAACCGATTCCCGATTTTCCGACGAAGCCCGTTTCCTTCAACACGACTCCAAAGACAAAAGAGCCAAAACCAAAACAGCCCCAAATGTCCGTCTCGCCCGAGCAACGCGACGTCGCGAAGAAACTTCGGCAGTTGGTCCTGGCAACCCACAACTACCACGACATCCATCGAAAACTGCCGTCCCAATCGATCGGCAAGGGTTTGAGTTGGCGTGTCGCCATCCTGCCGCATGTAGGCAAGGAAGGAAAGGAACTGTTCGACAAGTTCAAACTCGACGAAAAGTGGGACAGCGAACATAACAAGAAGTTGATTGCCGAAATGCCCAAAATCTTCCTCCACCCAAAAACCAAAACCAAGAAAGGACACACGTTCTTTCAAGCCGTGGCCGGCAAGGACACGGTCTTATCGAATGGTGGGGGGAAACTCGGTCACATAGTGAGCAGCGACGGGACAGTGAACACGATGATGTTCCTGGAAGCGAAAAAAGCTGTGCCGTGGACGAAACCCGAAGACCTTCCATATGATCCGAAAGACAAGAAACTTCCGGCATTCGGAGGACACTTCAAGGGCGAAGTCGTCGTCGCGATGGTCGACGGCACCGTTCACATCATGAGCGAGAAAGGTGTCCGGGAGAACTTCGGCCTTCTGGCCAATTGGCGAGACGGCCAAGTCATTCCAGACTTTCCGCGTCGTCAGGTACAGTTCCCGGGGAGCCAGCCTAAAAAGACACTCAAGGGCAAGAGCGAACAAAAGTCTCCGAAGAAGAAAGGCGTTTCTGACGGCGATGAGTCGGAACAGACCAACCCTCTCCCGGCACAAGCCAAAACCGCAAAGCTCGCCGTGCAGGTCAAGCCCACGAAGAAGGCTTTCAAGGCTTCCGAACAGCTCGTGTTCGAGATCACGTTTCGGAATACCTCGAAGGCACCAGTCAAACTTTCTGTCACAAGCTATCTCGGCACTCAAAACGTCGGGCGCTATAACGTCCGGATCACAGCCAAAGATAAGAAAGTATGGCGAGTCGGACGAGACCCCAACGTCCCCCTTCCGGGAGCCCCGGCGAGACTCCAACTCTACGAATTGAAGCCCAACAAGATGCTCAAGACGAGATATATCGTGCCCATCGTCGGACAGAGATTCTGGAACGGCGGGACGGAGAAAGCTCCCAAAGTGACGACTCGACGGTTGCCGCCTGGGGTTTACGAACTGAGCATTGAAATGTCTGTCCCTGATGGGAAACAAACAACAACGGCCACAAAATTCGAAGTGAAGAAGTGAGCCGCAACAACTCGGACAACGCTTACTTCCGCGTTCCGACGGGCCGAGAGCTTAGCGGCGCCCCAAGAGAGACGCCCGACGAGGGAACAATCGACATGGTCGGAAAGTACGGCACCAAGACCTGTCCTTCTGTCGGCGTCGGTGGCGGCAACAGTTCGGACGGAGATTTTTTCTGAGTTGGAGTTTCTCCCTCGGGGTCGTCGGCCTTCGGGTCTTCGGGCTCGCCCAGGTCGGGGTTCCAGTTGATCGTTTCCCCAATGGGGACATGCAGCATCCGTTTGACCTTGTGCGAGTACAAAATGCAGTGAGGAAGCACGCCGTAGGGCGGAACCATTGGGAGTTGATACCGCGGCGTCGGTTGGTACTTTTCGTCGTAGAGTTCTTCCCAGAATCCGTTCTCGTCGACGGTCAGCAGTTCCAGGTCCAGGAACAGGTCGATACGGTTTTGGATGTAACCGATGTGTCGGCTCGTCACGTCGCTCAGGGCTCTTGTCTTGGCCTGTTGGGCTTCGACGAAGTCACGAGCCGACGCGAGGCCGAGTGGTAACTGCACTCGTGTACTGCGGACTCGCTCGAATGCCAACGCCGCGCTGGAGACTTCGATGCGGTATTGTTGACGGTCCAGGTCCAGGTCTCGGAGGTCGTCTCGAATGGCGAGTTTGATCGTATCTTCGAGGGCAATCTTCGCTCGCAAGGCGGCCTGATAGTTGATCAACGCCAGGCGAAAGGCGTTGCGTTGGGCCTTTCGGTTGAGCGGGGCGTCGAATTGCAAGGACAGCCGCGTTTCGAGGTTGTCGGCGTTGAAGCCGAAGGGCCTGTCCTTGATCGGATCGGTCCGCAAGATTTGGGTAGCTCGCAAGTTCAAGATCGATTTCAAATCGTCCGCGGCGAGCTTGATGCGTCGCCACGCATCGGCTTGCAGTCCTCGTAAGTTCATCAAGTCATAACGCTGAGTGACGGCCGTCAACATCGCGTCGTCCATTTCCAACTCCACGGCCGTCAAGCCAAACGTGTTGGCCGTGACGAATGCCTCGCTTTCGGTCAACAACGCTTCGGACGTGGCAAGCGTTTTTTCGAATTGTTGCCTTGGCGTGAGGTTGGGGCGTGGCACCAACCGCGCCGTGGACTTGGCCAACTCCTCCGCTTCGACGAGTCTTTGTCGTGCGGTCTTCAAGAGTTCGGGAATTTTTTTGAAATCCCGATTGTTGAAGATTGTTTCGAATTTTTTCCGCAAATCGTCGAGCCGTTTGCCAAGTTCTTGTTCTTGAGCCCGGAAGGGCGCAATTTTGGTGTCCTGCACGTTCTTGAGTTCAGCCAAAATCAATTGTCGATCAATCAGCCTTTGCAGAGAGTTGACCAGTGCGATCGTTCGGCCATACACCAACTCGGGCCGCGCCTTGTTTTGTGTGGCCAGGACTTCACGATCGAATCGAACGGCCAAACGGGCATCTTCGACGAGCATCTCGGCGAGGAGGACTTCGAGTTGGGATCGGGTCTTGGACTTTTGGCCCAATCGTTTTCGCAACCCGCGGCCACCCACGAGCCGACGCGCCAGTTCGATCGAAAAGTTCAAGAGCGTCGCGCGTTCGCGTTGGAGGGCCCCGTTGGTGCCTTGTTGCACCTGTCGCAAGATCCGCTCGCGTTCCTTCCGGAGTATTCGACCCGCTCGCCGGACCAGGTCGGTCTCGATCGTCGTCTGGTCCCGCAGCGTAATTTCTTCGAGTTCGGTCAGGTCCAAGTTGAGGGGCGTTTCGGGCGGAACGCCGATGGCCAGTTTCAAGTTGTCCAGAGCACTCGCCAAAGTGTTACAAACGGCGATCAAATTGTTGCGACTTGCGAGGGCCTGTTGTTCGATCTGGTCGACCTGGACTCTCGAACGAGGACTGCCGCCGAAGAGCTTTCCAGAAAGGAATTCGGCCTCGAGTTGGGCGAACGCCCGCTGGTTACTGAAGTAGTCCTGCGTCGCAATCTCGATGTTTCGGTATGTCGTCAACAGGTTGTAATACTGGACGGCCAAGTTCCGGAAGAACGTCTTGCGGAACCTGGCGTAGTCACGGGCCGCATAGACGACGTCTCGCTCGTTTTGGGTGAGTGCTTCGAAAACGATGTCCCGCTGAAACACGCTCTGGGTCACGTCGAACAACATCTCCGAAGTGACGTCCATCGCAAATCCCTCGGGTCCGTTGAACGTCAAGAACACGTTGTTGGCAAAGCGGGACACGAGAGTTCCGCCGGTGGCCAGGATCGTGCTGCCGTTGAATTGCGTCGGCACGGACAACGTGTTTGTTTCGATTCCGGCAGTGCGGTTGTGGACATACTCGACAAAGGTGCCGTTGCCCAGCGGATCAAACTTGAGAGCGTACTGGTAGCGTTCGAACGTCAACGCCAACGCCACCGCGTAGAGTTGCTCTTTTTGCGTTTGGTATTCTCGGCTGTTGATGAGGCCGAGTTTGATGATGTCTTCGAGAGCCAGACGCTTCGATTTGTCGCGAACGGGCTCGGGGAGTTCCTTCCCGTACTGCTCCTTATAGGCTTCTCGCGTTCTCTGGTATTCCTGGCGAACGGACTCGAATTCGAACATCCGTTTCAGGCACTTCTCGGGGATCGACTCCCATACGTCCTTGGGAATCGGATTGAGTTGTAATTCTTCGTCCTCGGGGTCTTGGCGTTTTTTGGTCTTGGGGGCATCGTCCTTCTTGTCCTTCTTGTCTTCCTTTTTCTGATTTTGGAAGGCGACAAGCTGGTTTGGTCGATTGCCGCGAACACGATCGTTCTGGGTTTGATACGGAATCGGCGGACACATTTCGACGGATCGAGTGATTCGTCCAGAGTCCTTGGACGGACTTGTGGGACCTTTCCCGTGCTCAGGACCTTGGGCATCTTGGGAGCCAGTTTGTTGCGACGTTTCCTTGGGCCGGAATCGAGAAGCATCGCGCTTTGGAATTTCGGGAAGTTTGTATGCGTAAAGTTGGGGCGACGGCACAGGCAACGCGGGATCGTCAATCGGCGTTGGGTCGAAAAAGCGAGAACCCGGATGAGGAAAGATAGTGAAGCCTGGGGACGGAACCCAAGGGCGGCCATACGTCTTCTCTTGCAGAATCCCATACGTCTCACGGTCGGCACGGATGCGGTAATGAGTCCGTGAGCATCCAGCCAGTAACAGCACAGCGCACAGAATGCCAATTTTGAACTGAGCACTCGAAGACATGAATACCACCCGACCCACGAAGGGATCTTCGATGCGGAACGCCAGAAGGGAACGCAATCAGTTCGAACACCGATCGCGCCGTTGCAATGAGTATTATCGGCAAAGATTGACGAAGTCTTGAGGTCTCGGAAGAGATCTAGATTTGGTGTTCTCGTTTTGGAGCGGGCCACATAACGCCGAACTCCAAAATACACCAGCCCGAAGCGCGAGCGAGGACACAAACCAAAGAGAAGCGTCCTTTCGCGGGGGCAGTCGGATAAACAACAAAGACAACGGCACACGGGGAACGGGAAAGAAATAGATGTCTGTCCGTTTTCTTGAGGGCTTTGAAAAACCGGACAGACATTTATTTCGCGTTCCGAGTGTGCCTACTCCGAAAAACGCTTCTAATTGTGCCGCAGCGCTTCGATGGGATCCAACATCGCCGCTTGTCTCGCCGGATAGACGCCGAATCCGACACCCACGCAAACGGCAATCGCGAACGCAAACAAGACCGACCACCAGCGGAAAACCACTTCGATTTCTGACGTGTGTGTCACGACGAGCGGAATGGTGATTCCAAGAGCTATACCCAACAATCCGCCGATCGTCGAGAGGGCCGTGCTTTCGACAAGAAACTGTAAGATGATGTCTTGTCGCTTGGCTCCGATGGCTCGACGAAGTCCGATCTCGCGCGTGCGTTCGGTGACCGTCGCGAGCATGATGTTCATGATCCCAATTCCACCCACGAGCAATGAAATTCCCGCAATCGAGCCAAGCACAAGGTTCCAGATTTGGCGTTCGTGTTCGGCTTGTTGGAGCAATTCCAGAGGGACCTGGATCTCGAAATCTTCGCCTTTGGGGTGGGTTTGTTCGAGCACCCTCCGGGCCATTGCGGCCGTGGCCTTGACGTATTTCTCGTCCGAGACGGCGAGCGTGATTTCGCTCAGCTGGATCTTCGTGTACTCCGCCGCGGCCACCTTTTGCTTCTCGCCAACGCGCCGCCGCAACGTCGTGATGGGAATGTAGATGTCGTTATTGAGATTTTCCTGGTCGATCGCTCCGGGAGTCGTGTTGCCACTCGATTGAGTCTTGAGCACGCCCACGACCCAGAAGGCACGCGTGCCCAACAAGACTGTCTTGCCGAGCGGGTCGCGGTAACCGAACAACTGCTTCGCGGCTCCCTCGGCCAACACGGCAACGTTGTCTGTCGCGCGTAGGTCGGGCCACGTCAGGAATCGTCCCCGCCGGACAGAGAGGTTTCGGACGGAGGGCAAATCGGGCGTCGTTCCCAAAATCCGAGCATTGGGAATGTAGAGCGGGCCGCACTGGGCTTTCGAACGGACGAGCGTGATGGGGACCACCTTTTTCAGATTCGGCAGAGCCTCTTCCAGGCGATGGTAATCCTTGTAAAGCAAGCCGTATTCGCGCACTCGAATTTTTGGTTCCTGGTTTTCCTGTTGGTTCCCGTCGTTGACTTGCGGCTCGATGTGCTCCTTGGGTTTGACGGTCCGCAGGATGACGTTGCTCGCCCCAAGTTGGCGGATTTTTTCGATCGCCTTTTGCTTGGAGCCTTCGCCGATGGCGAGCATCGAAATGACCGAAGCCACGCCGAGCAGCGTCCCGAGCATCGTGAGGAAACTACGCAGCTTGTGCAACATCAGGCTCCGTAAAGCCTGACGCAACGTGGCCCCCAAAAGTGTCCAGTGGTTTTTCCTCACGATTTGCGGTTCCGGGTTGGTGTGCTGGGTTTCGGTTGTTGTGTCGATGTTTCGTTGTCCGCGGCTTTCGATTCTTCGTCGGACTGTTCGACGATGGCCATTGGGTTCAGGACGACGCGGTCGCCTTCTTCGATTCCATCGCGGACCACGACGAATTTGTGGTTCGTCATGCCCAGCCGGACGGGCCGACGTTCGGGTCCGTTGCCGTTGTCGACGTAGCACCACGAATCCGGACCGACCTGGACGATCGCTTGCACAGGTACGCTGAGGACATTTTTCAAACGCGTGACGTGGATTTCGACGACTGCCGTCATGCCCGGCTTGAGTTGGGTCACCCCGTCCTCGATCGTGACGACTGTTCCGTAGACTCTGGTGTCGGGGCTCTGTTGGTCGGCCAGGACGGCGATGGATTTCACCTGCCCGCGGAAAGCCTGGTCGGGGAATGCTTCGATCCGCACGGTCGCCGGCAACTTCTCGCGAACTTGATGGATGACCGACTCGTGGACCGTCGTGCGGACTTGCATTCGGCTGAGGTTTGGAATCGACAATATCGTTCGCTTGGGCCGAACGGCGGCACCTTCTTGGATTTCCGACTCCCACCAACGTCGACTATCGGAAACGGCATACGCGACCATGCCATCGAGCGGAGAATAAATTTTACAGTTCTTGACGTCTTTCTCGTATCGCTTCAGGAGTTCGTCTTCCTTTTGGAATGACTGTACGGCGGCATCGAGGGCGGCTTTCGCCTGGGCTTCGAGGGCCTCGCTGTCCAGTTCCACCTGGTCTTTTTTTCGTTTGGCCGTGCTCAGCGCGCCTTGCAAAGTCTTGAGTTGTTTTTGTCGCTCGTACGTCGTCTTCTTGGTCCGGGTGGCAACCTGTGTTTCGAGACTGTTCATTTTCGCCGCGAGTTGGCTTTCGGCCTGCAACACTTCGAGCTTGCTGCGGTCCAACTCGCTGGGGCGGGCGTAGCCCAATTTGGCGAGCGATTGTGTGGCGAACAGGTCGCGTTCGGCCAACGCGAGCTTGGCCTTGGCCGTCAAAATTTCGGCCTTGATGTCGTCAATTTTCCGTTCGATTTCGTCCACTTCGAGTTTATGCGTGCCGATTTTCTTGTCGTTGAACATCTCCAACTCGAGGGCGGCCAACTCGACTTGCAGTTGGGCCTCGGCTTCGAGCGTTTTGTTTTGGGACAACTGATTCTTGTACTTCGCTTCGGCCTGTGTCTTCTCGGCCTTGGCTTTTTCCCTCGCGATGATCTGGCGGTCGCGACGCTCGATGTGTCGTTGGCTCTCGAACTCGACGAGCAAGTCGCCCTTCTGGACGGTGGCTCCGTTGCGAATGATCCAACGGAGTGGCGTTCCCCGAATTCCGTCTCCGTCTATGTCGTCGACTTCGCAACGAATTTCGTGTCGATCCTGGCTCTCGATCGTTCCTCGCTCGGTCACAGAAATGTCCAGGTCTCCTCGCTTCACCGTGTAGTAGACCAACTCCGGACCGCCGGACGAGAACTGTTGAGCGATTAGATAATTGGCCAACCCGGCGACCACCACGCCCACGACGATCAGGACGATCCATTTGATCCGGGAGCGTTTCTTCGGCGACTTCGAAGCAGTATTAGGAGCGTTCGTTGATTTTGTGTTCAGGAGGGCATCAAAGTGAGGTTCTTGGGGGGTAGGTTTGGCGTCGGTGGTGTTCTCCGGCGGACTACTCATCATGTATCCTCAGAATTTCTTCTTGTGGTGCGAATATTTGATCCCGAACCATTGCGCGAGCAAGGTCCAAGGGTGTCTGCAGAAAATAGGAAGGAATAACCACCCTATCATAACCGTTTTTGGCCAGTTCGTCCAAACAAAGGGTCAATCGAGAGTGTTTTGGTCGTCGTTCGCGAAAGAGGAGGGATAAACTTACCAAATACGACACTAATGGATCCGACCGCCCGAGGGAAAGGCGACCTTCCGTGCCCGGCTTTGGTCACTTCGTCTGGAATCCCCAAACGCTCACGACGTATCGGTTCCTCGGGTTCCCACACGAAACGAGCCGCGTGCCGTCCTTGCAGAAATACAAGTCGTAGACGTCATAACCGTTGTTGACATTCTTGAGTTCGAGAACGCGTCGCTTGCCGGGCATGGTCCAGACCTGGACGGAGTCATTGTTGACGAGACGTCCGCCCCCACTCACGAGGAACTTTTCGTCCGGCGAAATGGTCACACATCCGGCGAGGCGGTTCGCGGCCTTGTCTCTGCCGCCGAAGTAGTGATACAGCTTACCCGTCTTGGTTTCGTAGAGCTTGAAGCCGCCCGGTTGGGCCTCGTAATAGTACTTGCCGTTGCGGAGCAAACCGCCCCACGGTTGCCCTCCCTTGTCTGCGGTGAGCTGGTGTTCCGCAAGTTTCTTCCACGTCTTGGCGTCATAGCGGATGACCTTCTTTCGCGAAAGGGAGACAAGGTTTCCCTCGTCGTCGAATGCCACCTGGTGAATCGTCATCTCATGGTCGGTCAGGACCTTCTCGACCTCGCCAGTCTTGACGTTCACGACGAACAGACGCGGCTTCTTATTCTTGCCGACCGCAGGCGCCGATTCCCCAATCGCCAGATAATCATCGTCCTTGGAAAACCCACCGACCCAACCCCGAACGTCCTTGAGCTTATGGACCAGCTTTTTCTTCTTCACGTCAATGATGCCGCAACCACTCTTGCCGTGGGCGGCGTAGAGATTTCCCTGGGAGGAGATGGCCAGCACCGAGATCCCAGGAAAAGCCCCCGTCGAGAGGTTGACCGGGTCGATCGTGTAGAGCGTCGGCCTTGTGACCTTATACGAAGTGAACACCCTGTCTCGTTTCCTCGTGCGAATGAATCGCTCCGCCGGAACCTTGAGCCGTCCCAGCGGTCGGAGCGAGAGCTTCGTTGTCGTGGATTTCTTCTTCTTCGCGACGGGAACCACCTTCGGATCGAAACGCACCGAGTCGATGAACTTCATGGCATCCTGATTGTCGACGCCTTTGCGATACTCCGCCGAAAGCAACAGAATACGGTCCTTCCCAAGGAGATAGAAAATCATCTCCTGCGTCCCATCCCCGATAGTTTGAGTAAGTTGCCGTCCGGGCACACCGTTGCGGGTCGTCTTCGCCTGTTGCACGTTCTTGCCCTTCTTCGAGAGTGCTTTGGCGAGGGCATCGAGGACACCATCGGGAACCTTCTCGGTCCGGAACTTCGCGGGCAGCATGTCCTCAATGATCCTGTATCGGATGTTCGTATTGGGGTCCTCGTACTTCCGGGTGAGCGGCATCTCCTTGCCGGTGGCGGGCTGGAGCTTCGTCGGAACGGAGATCGCAAAGCGACCATCCTTGGCGGCAAACGTCTCCCACTTCGTCTTGACCGGGGGCTTCTTCATGACGTTGTCAGGGGTCAACTTCGCGATGGTGACCGGAACGCGCTTACCGGGACCACCCTTCCTTCGGCTCGTGAACAGATCGAGGAACTCGATTTTCCCACTCTTGGCTCGGGCAAGAATGAGGGTTTTTCTGTCGGGGCAACGCTGCAAGTCTTCGACGTTCTCGACCAAGTCATTCAGCTCGATCGAGATCTTTTTGCTCCCGAGGCGACAGGACTTATAGTGGATGTCGGCCCCACGCTGCGGCCAAGAGAAGGCCGCCAGAATGGGCGCGTTCGGGTTCAGATAGAGTTTGTCACCGCCGAAACGTTTTGGCAGTTGGGACTTTGAACTCGCTCCCGTCTTGGGGTCAATACGAAGGGCCCAATAGTCATCCGCATTCCGACACCCCAAAAGGATCGTTTTGGAGTCGTTGGGAACGTCCATGTTCCAGTCCCAACCGTCGATTGTCCCCTTGCGAATGAGCTTGCTTTCGGCACCGACGCTGTAGATGTGGTACTCCGATTTCCTGCCGGGTCCACGCATCGTTACGACCGTGGCGTCCAAAGTTGGGACGTACCAGACGTTGCTTCTCAGGACCTGGAACGGGGCATTTGCTTTCCATTTTCCGAAGAGTTCCGTGGCCTTCTCGGCGGCATAGTCGATCTGCACGAAGTACCCTTCCGCCTCAATGAAGACGTGACTGTCGTCGAGCGAAAACTGGATTTTCGGGTTATCTCCCGCGGAATTATTGATCGTCCATGTTTTTGCCAGTTTCCCGGTCTTGATGTCGTGGACGGTGATGTTGTAACACCTCTTGCCCTCATCCCGGAAGAGGGAAGCGATTTTCGTCTGGTCCGTGGAAATCGCCAAGGACACGAACCGGCCCACTGTCGGAACATCCTTGACAGTGGCCTTGAGTTCGTCCGTCTTTGCATCCCACACCTGGAGCGATGCCTTCTCCTTGGCGGGTTGCTGGCGAGTCGCCAAGACTTCGCCCTTGAGCGAATAGGCCAGACCGACGACGTCTCGGGCCTGTGTCAACACGGGTCCCAACTTGGTTGCCTTGGTCTTGGGACCGACGCGAGCGAGAGCAATAACGCCACCCGGCCCCTCCAACTTTTTCCCCGACAGGATGTCGTAGTAAGCCACTCCCTTTCCCTTCCCGAGGGCCACGACCAACGTTTTTCGGTCGGGGCATCGCTCGATGGCGGTACTGCCCACAGGCAAATCTTTCTCCAGCACAGTTTTCTTTTGGCTGGTGTCGAGGACGATGTATTTGCCTCCCTTTTCGGCCTTCCAGAACAGGATCACAGCACGTTGCCCGTCTTTTGCCAGAAAGAGCTGCGAGTACTTCTCCAGTCGGGGAAGCGGGGTCTTCGATTCCCGCCCCGTCCTCAGATTGATCTTGACGAGGCACTCTTCTGTCTGGCTCGCACACCCCAGGTAGAGAGTCTTTCGGTCGGGCGAGGCGTCGTAATTCTTGACGAAATAGGGTTGGGATATCGCCTTCGCTGCCGTCACTGTGTTCCCGGGGTCAAAGATGCGGACCCTCGTAAATTTATCCTCCCGCCGCCGAGACCGAGATGTGACGATGGCGGCATTGAGAACCGGCTCGTACCAAACTTCGCTATAGAGCGATTGCCCCCGCAATTGGAGCCCCC
>CAYYUU010000033.1:0-16039 GCA_964474955.1 uncultured Alcaligenaceae bacterium
GGGTTGGCCGTGAAGAGTGTACGGCTTGATTTCTTCGGCCTCGTGTCGCTTCGAATGGAGCGCCTGAGCCTGGAGCACCTCCCACGAAAGATTCAATCCCGGAATATCGGCATATCGGTATTCGAGTTTGTCCAGAATCCGCAGTCCGTGTTGGTTGTGTTCAAACCCGCCGTGATCGGCCATACACTCGTTGAGCGCGTCCTCACCGGCATGACCAAAGGGAGGATGCCCGAGGTCGTGCGCCAGTGCAATAGCTTCCGTCAAATCCTCGTTCAATCCGAGCTGTCGCGCTAGGGTCCGACTGATGGCCGCCACTTCGAGCGTGTGTGTCAATCTCGTCCGGTGATGGTCGTTCGTCTGCGTGACCAACACCTGAGTCTTGTGCATCAACCTTCGAAAGGCAGTACAATGAACGATTCGGTCGCGGTCACGTTGATACAGAGTGCGATAGGAATGCGTTTCTTCCGGATGTTTCCGGCCACGACTGAGTCGCGTCCGCATCGCGTAAGGGGCGAGCGTCAGTTCCTCCAAATCAAGAGGATCCGGGGGAGTGAATCCAAGAAAGTTGTTATCCGTCATGGCCGCTCTTGATTATCGAGAAAGGCGATGAAAGGCAAAAAGATGAACGCAGAAGATGAAAAAAGCCAGGTTGGTGGCCGAAGGCCAGCCTCACCGCAACCTGGTTAGTTTGCCCAGGTCGGACTTGTTTTTAGTACCTTGGTGCCCTTCGCGTGAAGCTCTTGTGCCTCTACGGCCAACTTTTCATTCTTCTGCCTTCATCCTCCTGCCTTTCTCTCAACTCTTTTCCAGTTCGCTCTTCAGCAAGTCATACAGGGCATCGAGCGACTGCGAGATGACTTTGGTTTCTCCCAACACGGGCATAAAATTCGTGTCACCGTTCCAGCGTGGGACGATGTGCCAGTGAAGGTGGCCAGGGAGTCCGGCTCCACCAGCTCGCCCCAAGTTCAGTCCGATGTTAAAGCCGTTGGGTCGCATGCTTGCCTTGAGAATCGTCACCATTCGTTGGATGACTTGCATACATTGCAGTAATTCGTTGTCATCGAGATCGGTCAACTCCCCCTTGTGTGTCTTTGGGGAGATGAGCAGATGTCCATTATTATACGGGAATCGGTTCAGAAGAACCAAGACCGCAGACTCGCGCCGCACGAGCAAGTTTTCCTTGTCGTTTTGCTCCTTCGAGCTGCGACAAATAAAACAATCATCGCCAGCTTGGTCCGACTTTTTCGGCGCGGTGACGTATTGAAGTCGCCAAGGGGCCCATAACGAATCCATTAGATAATTCCTCGCGGAAAACGAAGGATAAAAGGAAGGTGGAAGGGGAAAAGTGGATGGGGAAAGGCGAAAAAACAGAACCTGAGGCCGCATAATGGACCTGAAGGTGAGATGGAAGCCTTGTCGGTCCGCTTTTTCTTTATCGCCTTTCCCCTTCCACCTTTTCCCTTCCTCGGTCAGTTTACGAAGGATCAAACATGAGAGCCAACCGACGACGCACCCGGACGCTTCGATTTCATATCTTGTTGGCCTTGGGGATTCTCATCCTAAGTACGGTGGGGTTGTGGGCTGCGTTGAACCGAAGTTCCCATTGGGCCTATTGGGTCGTGTGTTGGTTGATTAGCGCGAACGTCGTAACGTTCGGATATTACGGGTATGATAAAAGCAGCGCGCGAGCTTCGCGGTCCCGAATTCCCGAACTCGTTTTGCATGGGCTTGCCGCCATCGGTGGCAGTCTCGGGGCGTACGCCGGGATGGTTTGCTTTCGCCACAAAACAGTGAAAGGACCGTTCCGAATTTATTTTTGGTGCATCGTGACGCTGCAAGTCGCGCTGTTGATCTACGTAACGAGTCGAATTTGGTTTCGTCGATAAAATTCATCCTTGTCTCTTTCCAGCGGAGTCGGTCATGTTCGTTAGCACCTGCCCGGGTTGTGGTTTCACGACAGATCCCGACTGGACGTTTTGCCCGGAGTGCGGAAAGGCGTTGGTCCTGGCTTGTGACTCGTGCAAAGGACAACTGCAGCCAGAATGGAAGGTTTGTCCGTACTGCGGGGGCAGTTCGGAAAAGTCGAACCAGGCTCCCACGGCTTTCACCGTCCCACCTCCCCTCCCACCGGTCAGCCGCGTGGTGGAGCTACCAGAACAATCAAATACGCCGGTTTCCCTCACACGGGAAGGCGAGACGATTCGAGAACTGAGTTGGGTCTTGCATGCCCGGATGTCCGAGGCAATGTGGGAACAATTTGAGCCCCTACTCTCGCGGATGCAACGATCCAAAACGTGGATGGAATACTTCACGGCCAATGACCCAGCCCAATACGAAATCGCTTTCGTCCGCGGATTGTCTGCCGTTTTACGCTTGCCCCTTTCGGACTACCCGAAGCATTTTCAACACGCCCTCAAGAAAGTCGAATCTCGCCAGGATACCTTCCAATCTACTCTCGTCGACCGGGGAAAAGTCCTCGAAGAACGCCTCGTCGCGATCCGCCAACTCGGCCTCCCGGATAACGCCTTGCCGGGCTATCTTGCCGGCTCTCCCAACGCCGTGAAAAAGAATTCGTTCGGCGGTTGGGGCATGATCGGAGGAGCGACCATCGGTTCCGTCTTGTTCCCAGGTTTGGGAACGGTGGTCGGGGCCATCATCGGAGGATTTGTTGGCGGAAGTACCGGCACTAATCCCCAGGAAGTGGTCCAAAAATTCGACGCAGCACGCGAAGAAATGTTTGCTGGAGTTCGAAGCGGTTACCAACAACTTTGGGATCGTTTCGTTCGCGAGGTTCGAGAACTCGGCGAGGTGCCTCCTTTGAGTTCTTCCGAAATCGGAACTGCCGAAGCCGAATTGAACCGAATCGTGACCACAACGCCTCTGGAGTCCGGGTCGTCCTATCGGCGGATAGTCCGGTTCATCGAAGAACACGGACCGAAGCAAGAAGCGGTATATCTTGCCTGTCGGTTTTGTTTGGACCAACGAAGGGAATTCCGAACCGACGCCCTGAAATGGAAAGACCTCCAGAAACAGTTGTATCCTGATCGTGTCGAAACGATCGAGTGCGAAGCTCGGTACGCGCTCGAACAAAAAGAGTATGACGGGGCCTTATCGGTGCTCGAGGAGGTCGACAGGGGAGTCGCCGACGCGGAAGCTATTCGAGTCTGTCGGGCGGAAGTGTTCGGTGCACAAGGCCTAGAATCCAAGGCAAGGGGCGAGTTCCCGAAAGTCAAAGACCGCGGAACTCGCGGACCATACTGGACAGCCCTGATCCGCGGATTGTTCCGCCACGGCGACGAACAAAAGGTTTGGGATGCGTGCGATTCGTGGCTCCGAGAAGCCGACAATCCAGGCGTCGTGGCGCGAGCCCTCCGGCTCGATCCTCTGTTGAGTCCGCACTTCGAATTCTTCGCCGACCACGTCTCCCGCCTTCGGCCCTACCGAGACGGCAAGCGAGGACTCCTCCGAGCTGTCGTCGAGGCGGAAATCCGAGCGACCAAGCCTCAACTCAGCCACGTTGGGTCGATGCCCCAGGAAATGCGAAAGAACGCGAGTGAGTCGTTCCTTGACTTACAATCCATCGAAACTCTCCTTTACTTCTACGACTGGAGCACATGGGGCAACGGCAAGTCCGGGCTCGCCTTGACCGACCGACGCTTGATCTGGAAGCGTGTCTGGCAAGACCCCGTGCAGTTCACACTCCGCGAATTGGATGCCAACCAACTACGGGGGATCGGGAGTGTCTTTCACATTCAAGGAAAAGCGTTGGAAACTGGCGACGCTTTGTTGGCCCAGACACTGCCCAATGCGTTGCGGGAGGTCCAGAAAGTCATCGGCGGGTGACGAGTCTTTCTTGGGACGTTGTCTCAAGCTATCCAATCGTCGTCCTTTCAAGACTCCGGACAAAGTCCCCAAGGGACGACCGATTGATGGTGAAAAATTGTAGCATTACTTCGACGGGGTCCAATATTCCCGAGTCATGGCATTTCGAAAGTTGCTTTTCCGAGCGAATAGTCCCAACAGACAAAGAACTTCTCGCGGAGCGAAAAGCAACTTTTGCTTAAAATTCCTTGAACAGATCAATCTTCGGAAATTCCCGAATGGCCTCGACTTCCTGTCGAACTTCTTGAATGGCATACTCAATGATTTTTGCATCGACCTGATCGGGCTGCATGCTCACGTTGAAGAACAACGCCCAGTTGATTCCTTTCGGGGATCGCTTCGCAAACGTCCTTACTCCGTGGAAAAGTCCATCGTGGACGTACGTCATGCCTTCTTCTCGTTTCGCCACGAGCGGCCAGCCGAGGCCATTGTAGACGCCATTTTTCTTGGGCTTGATCGGCGGTGGTGGCATGGCGAGCATTTGCTCGACCGTTTGTCTTTTTAGCAGCCGCTTCCCTCGGCTGCCGTCGTACGCAGTCAACAATCGGACCATGTCGACGGTCGAGAGCCGCCAACCACCTGCCGACGCCACGAATGGAAGTTCCATTGGAGGCAGTTCCGTACTGGCTCCGGCGAGATACCGATGGGCTTCGTTGCTCTTGTACGAGTTGTCTAGTCGGTTGCTCGCCGTGCGTTTGACACCGGTGCGTTGGAAGATATTTTTCCGAACGAAGGCTTCGTATGGCTCGCGTGCGACCGTTTCGACGATCTCGCCGAGCAGAATGTAGCCGATGTTCGAATAGGCCATCTTCGTCCCGGGCTCGAAGTCCACCTTTTGCGTCAGCATGAACGAGATGAACTGGGTGTCGGAAATTGGCATCCGGACATTCAGCGACCGAGCAATCCCGGCCTCCCAGTTAATGGGATCACCACTCTTTTTCCGATCCCATCCGCCGGAGTGATTCAAGAGCTGGCGGACAGTAATTTTCTTCCAGCGCGGGTCAGATTGATTGAACCCTCTTGGAGGGCGTATGTGTTTCAAGATCTCGAAGACGTGATCGTCGAGCCGAAGTTTACCTTGTTCGACAAGGAGCATTATGGCCATCGCCGTGATCGGTTTTGACAGGCTGCCCAGAGCGAACATGGTCGTCGGCGTGACGGCTTCTCCGTCTCGCAAGTTCGCCCATCCGAATCCCTTGGCATACACGAGCTTACCGTCCTTGGCGATGGCCAGCGAAGCGCCTGGAATCCCATGCCGCGTCATTAACTTGAGGACGGCTTTGTCGAAACCTTCGAGTCCCGGGCCAGACTTCCCGCTGATGGGCGATTTCGATTCCGGCCATGGAGACGATTGGGCCGTGTAGCGGTTCGTCGAGATCCCGGCTTGGACCCGTCCGGTGATGGGATTACGGGACTTTTGCTGTGGAAGCGGTTTACCCGTGAATGGATTGATGGCGGGTTGTCCGGGCGTCTTCCGACCCGTGAACGGATTCACCTTGCTGCTTCCCGCACCTGCTCCGGTATACGGGTTGTAACCACGTTTTCGGACATACCCACCAGTGTAGGGGTTGTATGATCCGCTGCGCTGGTAGTTTTGTCCGTCAACAGCAAAGACAAATACGCATCCGAACGCGAGCGCGGCAAAGAGAAATCTGTGCGTTGGTTTCATCGTCCCAGTCCTCAATTCAGTTTGTACAACTTGGGCTTGATGACTTTCTTGCCGACGTCGTTCAGATTCACGGCCCCACGGAGTTTCAAATCCGCGCCGGGTTCGGCGTCTTTGTCGATGGCGTAGTAGTAGACTTTTTGCGTCTTGTAATCGGTCACGATCAAATTCGTGCCTTCCGTGCTGACGACTCGATATCTCGTGAAAGCCGCCTGGGGATTTGGTTGCCGTTGGGCGTTACTTACGGCGGGCTGACTCCAGTACGCTCCGAGCCCAAGACCGATACCGATGCCCAGAAGCGCACCGACGATGCCTAATTTTTTTCCGGTGGAGTTCATCATGTTTCTCCGAACACAGTTGAAGTAGTGATGACTTGGTTCGGAAGTATCGTAGCGAGATGAAATCGAAGGCGAAAGAAAGAAGCTGGAAAAAGCTGAAGAAGGCAGGGCGAAATGTATGGCTGTCGTGGTTTTTTTGGAGTGCGTCAGCGAAGCTGATACTTTGGTATTTTCGGATTCCTCGCTTGCGCTTCGGGTTGGTATATCTTGGAGTGCGTCATCAAGCCGACGCTTTGCTTTTTTTGTTTTTGTCTTTTGGTTTTGAGGCCGACAAGGTCCACCGCTCCATCACTTATTCCCGACATCTATTTCGTCAGCGTTTTTCCTCTCAGTGACGATCGGCACACAATTTTGGCGACGTTTCTGGATCTCGTGCGAAGGAGTCCGGCGTTGTTCGTCGCACCCAGAACTCAAATTCGCTCGCGCTCAGCGGCTCGGGGAACACGCACCCGTACAGCCAGCGACCTTCGGAGAGTCGTTGTGTCCGCACGACGCAGGCGAACAGTCCAGCCGAGTCGTCTTCTCGGAATGGCTGAATCGCAACGACCATGCCCGGTTGAAGTTCGCAATTCAAGATAATGCTCAGACCGATGACAGAAATGTCCCAAAGGACGACACCCCATGTCATGCCCGTTGCGGTGCCGTTTGGCCGCGCGAAGCACACACGGTTACAAAGGTGGCGAGGATGACGGCGGCGCTCGGGAAGCGTAGGCGGAGTGTCACCGGAGTGATCGGTGTAGAGGACGGTCGTCATGATTTTCTCGGCAGGGTGCAATGGCGAGTCTAGGTGAATCCGTTGCATAGTTCGGCGACCGTTGTGAGATGGCCAGCGAACCGGACTCATATTCAAGAAGATAAGTCACACTCCGGGGGTGGTCAAATTCGAGAGACGCTCTCTCCATTCGGAGCAAATTGCAAGGGTTCGCTCTTTGGAAGCTCCGATGTATCGACCGGGATCCTCGAGCACGGTCCTTTGATGCTCCGTGAATGTATCGAGATAAGGTTGCACTTCCTTGTTCGCCTGGGCCACTTCCATGAGCGGCCTGTCACCTCTTCGAGCTTCGCGGGCAATGACGCGAGCCGCCTCATGAGCTTCCGGATGACCGGCGAGAGCCAATGCAATGTAAAGCGGCTCGGCTGCAACCGGGTCCTTGCCTTGATCGAGAAGTTGTTTCATCCTCGCGTCATTCGGCTCGACGCTCGCGAGCGCTCCGTGCAACCGCCGGATTCCGTACGCGAAGGCCGTCACAAATTCGGTCACGAACCGTCCCGATGCCGAGTTCGTCAAGTCCCTTTGGTGTTCAGTGATTTGATCCATCAAAACGGTGAATAATCTGGGCATGTATGCCTTCCAGAAAGACTTCACGTTCTCGAAGTCCTTGGGGTTGACCTTGTGCGGCATGGTCGACGACCCTACCGTGGCTGCCGATGGGTCTTTCGCTTTTCGATCTTGGATTTCGCCAATCTCGGTACGCTGGAGATTTCGGAAGTCGTCGGCGATATTCGCGAAGATGCCCCAACACGAACCCAGCGCGTAGACATAATCGGTCACGTACTCCGGCTGGACGACCTGGTTCGAAATCTCCGGAGCCTTGAGGCCGAGTATCTCCATCAGTTCGGCTTCGATGACTTCGGGATTGTTGGGTCGGTGAAGCGTCAGGGCGTTGTACGCTCCGACAGCCCCGGCGAACTTCCCGCGCAAATTCTCGGCGGCGCGTTGGATGACTTCGACTCGCTGCCCGACCCGTGAAACGTAGAGCGTGATGGCAAATCCAAAAGTGATCGGCACCGCATGTTGGCCGTGCGTCCTGCCCATCTGAGGGACGTCGGCATTTCGCTCGGCGAGATCTATCAGCACGTGCATCAGCGCCACCAAGTCGGGAAGCACGACCTGTTCCGTGACGTCTTTGAGGGCGAGTGCCTTGGCCGTGTCCATGACGTCGGCGGACGTGGCAAAGAGGTGAACGTAGGGCCGCGCTTCGGCACTGATTTTGGCGCAGATACAATTAACTAGGGCCCGAACGTTATGTTGGATGCGCTGCTCTTCTTGATACACCTCGACGGGGTCGATCGCCTCCGCGGCTTTGGAAATTTCCGCCGCAGCTTGCGGCGGACAGATCTGATACTGCGTCAACGCCTTCGCAATCGCCGCCTCGACTTTTGCCATGTACTTCAAGTGAGCCAATTCGGAGACGTATGGATTCAATCTCCGGAAGAATTCTTCATCGGCGAAATAGTTCCGAGCGTCAAACGGGGAAGCAGCGTCGAAGGGATTCATGGTTCATTCCGGTTCGAGTTATTTCTTCGTAGTTATTTCTTCGTAGGACAGGTTTGTAACCTGTCCAAGAAAACTCGGGACAGGTTACAAACCTGTCCTACGACCGAGGGCAAGAAATTCAACCGTTCTCGGGTGGCCCAGAATTGACGGCTTACTCCGTTTTTTGGTAGGTTGTGACAGCTTTTTGTCGATCTCGCTCCATCGTCGAGCGTGAGACTGCATCCGACGCCGATTCCCCGACGACAGTCTGTTGTCATTGGCCACTCGGCTCTTGTCCCTTTGATTCGAGAATTTCATCGTGGCACGCACGATCTTTGCCTTCAATGGCGATCTGGAATCTCGCTTAGCCCTTCACTGGTTGGCGAACGAGTTGGGTTACCAGGTCATTGCTCTCTCGATCAACTTGGGGCAGGAGGAACCACTCCAATCGCTTGGAGAACTTGCGTTGGAGTTGGGGGCCGTAGCCGCTCAGGTCGTGGACGGGCGCGAAATATTCGTAACCCAATTTGCGCTACCGTTGCTGCAAGCGGGGGGAGTCTTCCAGCAGAGTTGCTATCTCGGGGCTGCGTTGGCGAGGTACGTGATCGCCCAGGAACTGGTCCACATGGCCAGCGAGGAAGGTTGCTCGGTCGTGGCCCACAGTGCCGCGAGTAAAGGCAACGACCAGGTCCGCATGGAGACGGCGATTGCCGCGCTGAATCCTGACTTGAACGTGTTGGCACCGGTCCGTCAGTGGAACCTCCGGTCGTTGGAGGAGAAGATTGCGTATGCTCATCGCCATCGCATACCTGTCAAAGAAGCCGCGTCCAGCATTATTACGAAGGACCGAAATTTATGGGGCGTGAGCCACTACTTACATGGCCTCACCGACGCCTGGACCGATCCACCGGACGACTTCTTCGTCCTGACACGCTCGCCAGAGAAAGCCCCCGACGAACCCGCCGTGCTCACGTTACAGTTCGAACGCGGGATTCCGACGCACCTCGACGACCAGGAACTCGATTTGATTTCTCTGATCCGTGAATTGACAAAGGTCGGCGGACGACACGGGATCGGAAGGTGCGACGTGGTCGAAGATCGGCTCTTTGGAATCAAGAGCCGTGAGTTTTATGAAGCCCCCGCACCGTCTCTGCTCCACCTCGCCCACAGAGAATTGGAAAGCCTCGTGCAGAGCCGAGAACTCCGACAATTCAAGGAGGCTCTGAGCCGTCGGTACGCGGAAATCGCCTATTTCGGATTGTGGTTCAACGACTTGCGAAAGGCGCTCGATGCCTTCTTCCAAACAACACAGAATCACGTTACGGGGGAAGTGCGGATCAAACTGTTCAAGGGGTTGGCCACTGTCGTGGGTCGTCGGAGTCGCTTCAGCTTGTACGACAGCCAGTTGGCCAACCAATCCAATATCGACTTATTCGACAATCAGTGGGCCCAAGGTTTCACATCGCTCTGGACGCTTTCGTCGCGAATGGCGGCTCGCAACCAAAAGGCGTTCGAGGACGAACTGGCAGAAAAGTAGGCCGTTTCGGCTCCGTGGCGATATTATCTCCTCCCTGAGACCTCGCCTTTGTGGGCGAGTCGCCATGGCCGGCCGCAAATCCTTTGAAAGCTTCTTCGTAAAAGGTTTTACGCACCTAATTCCGCTCGGAGCTCCTCCAAAAGGGTCTCAGGTTCGATCGGTTTTTGGAACCACCGATGGACTCCCGTGTGCTGGGTGTCGAGTCCAAGTTCGCTCGGTGCATGTCCGCTAATGGCAAAGACCTTCATGCTTCCAAACTCTGGATGCTCCCGAAGTGCTTTCAGTGTGGCGGGGCCATCGAGGCGAGGCATCCGCATGTCCAGCAGAAGCGCGTCCGGGGCTTTGTGGTCTTGCAAGTAGGCCAACACATCATTTCCGTCTTCAGCGGTATCGACCGTGAGACCGACGAGACGCAAAAGCCCTGCAAACAACTCTCGCTCGTTGTGATTGTCCTCGGCCAACAAGAGCCGCTTTTGGACCGCCGGAGGGGTTTCGGTGGATTGCTCTTCGCCAGCGCCTTCTTCCGAAAGCGCCTGGATTTCAGACTTGGCCTCCTGCAGTCCCTTTTTTACAGAGAGAACTGTTTGCTGGGCCGGCAAGATGAGCCCGGCTTCCAGTTGTCGACGGATCAGGTCGACCCCAATTTGCACGCCACTGAGTTGGTTCCGTAAGAGATGATTCAGTTCCCGAAGTTGGTCCATCCGGCGTTCTTGGTGGAGTAACTTCCCTTTCGCCTCGTTGCTGTGGTCGCGCAACCAAACTTCCTCTCGGAAGAAACCGATTTGCTTCGGCGCCTTGATTCCTATTCGGGCAACGCCTGCCTTGGTCTCCAAAATTTGAATTTCTGTCTCGATGTCTGGAAGGACGATCTTCTCGTCCACGCGGCGGGAAAGTACAAGCATAAAGAAGCCTCCATTCTGCGAGGGTGTGGGGAGCAGTGTAAAACCACAATATGCAATAGGTGGGCCGATACGCAACTTGTGAGTCTACGACTGCCTTCCGGTGACGATCCTGTCCTTGGACCTCGCGTTGTAAAGTTTTTTGAAGCGACCAGGGATTGGTCGGTGTTGGGATGGAGCAGAAAGGTGGGGTGGCTCAGTTGCGTGCGTCCATTGCAAATGGGGCAAACCTTCCTGGTCCATGCAACTTGCAAAGTATCCTAGAGGATCTCCACCGAGAATGCAAATCCTCCTTCCCCAATTTGGCCAGAAGTCCTTCACTTTGCGGGACTTCAGAATTTTACTATGGATTTGAAAAGTTGTTTATCCATTCGCCCCCCGCGAAAGGCGACACTTCAACAGTCAACGAGAAAAGCCCGGCATTTGGGACCGGGCTTTTTGATTCAGTTGGGGCTGTGTTCTCCACCACGATCAAGGCTTTCCGTATGCGGCAGGAACTTTCTGCACGTTAGCCTTCTTGGGGCCTATTTGGGCGTCATGTGGACCACCTTCGCCCATCGCTTCTCGAAGTTGTAGTTAACGTCGTTTTCGGGATCGTGACACTTCTGGCAGGCCACGGAAATTTGAAGAAGACGTTTATGATTCCCTTTCTTAGTCATGCCTGGCTTGGCTTTCCACGGATTGATCAGTGGATAGTAGGCTTCATTTTTGGAATCGGCGACGTGCATGCTCGCGGGTCCATGGCAACTTTCGCACCCGACCCGCTGGAACTCCACCAGTCGACTCTTCACGAGATCACTCGGTTTTTCGTCGTTGAGTAGGTCTTGGTATCCCGTCTTGTACTCAAATCCAACGACGTGGCACTTCACACACTCGGCGTCGTGTTCCCGGTGGGGCGGATATTTGTGTGGTTTGTCTTTCAGGTCGACGAGCGTTTGGAAGGCGTGGGAGTGGGCAGACTTTTTCCAAATCTTATAGGCCGAAATGTGGCAAGCGCGACAAGCACTTGAGCCCACAAAGTGAGGCTTCAACTTCGGCAACGCTACTTGCGTGGGATGGCGAAAAGTTCCCCAGTGTTTGATGTGCTGTTCGTCCTTGACGATCTTGGCGTATTCGGAGAATACTTTGATCACGGCGTTCCGAACCGCGTCTTTCTTCGTCGGGGCAAATTTCGGGCTCATCAATACTAATTCGTACTCGAACCGATATTGGTCCTTATTTCTCGGGTCGGCAAAGACGCCGAGCACGCCAACGTATTTGCCTTTCCAACCGACACGGATGATTTGGGTGGGAGTGCCTTTTACGCGAACTGGCGTTCCCGGAGGTTCTGCATGGACCTCGTCCGAGAGACACAAGAGCACGTCGAGGCGAGGAAGCTTGGGATGTTGGGTCCGCAGCTTCGCGCAGTATTGGGCACACGCCCGCGCACCATCATACCCCCCCTGATACAACAAGACTGTGATCGGTGTTTTTCCTTGCGACTTCGTGCCGATGGATTTCAGGGTTTCTTCGAGAACTCTGGCGTTCGCGGCCTGGCCCTTCAAGAATTGGTAATTCTGCTTGTTGGTGATTTCCTTCCGTACGTCATCCCCGACCATGCCGAGGACGGCCACGGCGGGATGTCCTTTTTCTTCAATCAATTTCCAAGGCTTCGTGACCTCAAGTCCTGCAATCAATCCCTTCGGGTCAAGATTCGCAACGACGACCGGTGGCTCGTTCTTGTTGTTGAGGGTATACTCCAGGACGGTGTTTGCTTCCGTCTCCAACAAGCCAATCGTCGTCGCGCGATAACCCATCAGGTTCAAGGCCTTCATTGCGTAGGCGTGTTTGAGCACACGCTGGGGAGTTCGTTTCTTCCCCGGAAAGTCGCCCAAGTCGAGTCCCACGACTGGCCACCCTTTTTCCTTGAGGGTCTGGATGAAGTTGTACCGTCGAGCCAGCCCGCCATACTGTGGCTCGGAACATCCGCACGGCAAGATATACCCGAAATTCTGACCGGACAGGATGATCGCAAGTTCGGGCTTTTTCCATTTCGCAAGCGGTTTGCCTTCCTCAATGACCGGAGACGTCGCAGGCGTGCCGGTCACGTTGATGGGAGCGTGTTGGAATACCCACAGGATTCCCACGGAAAGACCGCAAACAACAACCCCAATGAGAATCCGAGACCAGGGAGCCATCGTTACTTCGTGACCCCGCTCAGGTTTCCTTGGTTGTTCGGGAGGTGGAGTCAAAGTTTTTGCGCCAACAGGCTTTGGCTGATTGCTGGAGACGTGAACATCGTGTTCCATCGCGTGCGTCCCTCATTTCGGGCGGAGAAGACTATTGTGATTGTTGAATGGTTCATTCACCGAATGAACCACACGCAAGAGTAGTTGAGGCGGTTGTGTGTCGAAGACGGGGCACATTGACCACCTCAAGCACGGGACGATTTCCTTTCGTTCCGCTCGGTACTTTAACTATTCCAGCACAGTTCCGGAAATAGGAATTCGTATTTCCCGAACCGGTTTGGAGGGGTGCTGCCTTCGGAGGACGATCGCGGCCTTGTCGCTGAAGGAACCGGTGTAGGGTGTTTTTTGGGTCGTAATCGTCAGCCACCAATATTTCGATTTCCCCTCCAGAACTGCCTTTCCCAACTCGGCCTTGATGTAGCCAGCTTCCTCAGTCCGGTCGAGCGTGAGTTCGATGTTCCGTTCTCCGAACAGTTTGTATTTGATAGTCTTCGGCTCGCGAGCCGAGTACGTCCCAAGCTTTATCGATTGTTGATTGACTTTTGAGGTAGTTTGCGATCCAGGCGAACCGATCTGGATTTCCGAATCCACCCATCCGGATAAGTACGGAATTGTGTCCTTGACCTCAATTTCGTCGGCCACGGCCTGCAAAGGTAATTTTTTCCAAACTCGACCCATCGTCAGTTGATCGACGTCGGTTTTTCCACCAGGCAACTTTTGAATTTTGGATTCCGCAACCGTCAAGTCAATACGATAGGCGGCCTTAATTCTGGTCCCCCACTCCTGTCCTGTGATCGTTTTTGACAGTTTGGCGAATTGATCGTCCTTGATCGGGGTGATCTTACATTCGATGCAAGGCTCCTTCGCCGCCTTGGTTGTGTCGATGCTGAGCTTCAAACTGTCTCGCGTCGAAGTCCAACTATAAAGCGTCCGGTGGACTGTTTCGTTCGGAGCGAGCATCCCGAATTTGACGATGGGAGGATCGAAGCGGACGGGAGCAACGATCACGGCCTTCGCGAAGAGACTGACAGGGTGTGTGGTTCCCGTTTGGTCATCGGCGGAACGCATCCATAAATCGGCTCTGAGGTTTGGGCTTGAACCAATCCCCCCGCGAGCCTCCCAACCCAACCGCACGAGACCAGATTGCCCTTTCGGAATGACCACACCTTTCTTACCCTTGCCTTTTGCAAATTCCGTCCATTCCAACGAGTCGTCCGGCTTGCCCAACCACTCACCCTTGTTTTGTCGGTCCCGAAAGTACTCCGTCGCCTTTTCCTTCGGCAGAATGCTGGCTTTGAGGCTCGAGCAACCACATTGCATCTTGTTCAGGATGATTTCCGCGTCCCCCCCGCTGGTGTTATGGAATAGGTAGTCGTAAGAATACTGCTCTCCTTGTTCGCACTCCAAAGAGTATTGAGCGTCTTCCTGGGTCGGCCCCCAGACGGCGAAGGCGACCGGCCCACGTTGATTGGCGAACTTGAGCGGGGCTACTCGGTCGGGGGTTTGCTTTTTCGGAGGGGCAGTTCGCCAATTCGGCATGTATTGAACGAGAAACGAGATGACTCCGATGGCAATAATGATGGCCCCGGTGGGTAGGACAACCCGCTGGAAGGTCGACGATTTCGATCGCGGGCGTCCTGCGTCCTCGAAGGTCGGAGACTGACCGGGCGGACCGGATCGAATTGCTTCGGAGGAAGGCGTCTTCGGCGAGGTCGTGATCCCGGCCTCACCGGTCTCCGGAGTCGACGGTGACTGGACATTCTCAGGAGTAGTCGGGGTGTCGGAGTGTGAGGGTGTTTGTGACATGTTGGTGGCTCGATGTCAGGCGATTGTGTTGGGACGACACGACGAGTGCGGACAGGGTCAAGCCCCTCCTACAAAAATCTTTAACCGCGAAGATGGTTCCTGTCGCGGTGGATGACCTTTGCAAATGTAGGTCCGCGAGGTGCGCAGACAAAGTGAGGGGAACCTTGCTGGGCTATTGTAATACGCCCAAGGATGCGGTCAAGGTCGCCAAAAGTCCGAGAATTACCCAAATTTTCGGCAGACCAAGTAAAGGAGTTGGACGGGCTGGGACGCATGGGGTAAGGAAGAAGGTGTCTCGGTCCTTCGCTCGCGCTTCGGGCTTGTCGAAATCGCAAAGACGTCTGGCCCGCTTGCGGAAGTGGTCTTCGCTCGTTTACGCTCGCCGACGCAGAGCGTCTCGTAACTCCGCGGCCTTCTCGTACTGCTCGTTCTCGACGGCTTTCGCGAGTTGTTCTTTCAGGGTTTCGCCAATATTATGCTTCTCCCGAATGGACAACTCCATCCTCTGAAGGTGGACCGTCATGGGAGCGGAAGTGCCGTCTTCTTCCTCGAAGTCGATCGGCCCAGTCAACTCTTCAATGGCCTCGATCCCTTTTCGGATTGCGTCGATCGCGCCCTCTGGGTCTTCCCGTTCGATTTGCAGGGAAGCTGCAGCTTGTGTCCGGTGGAACAAGACGAATCCGCGATATTGTTCCCGGCTTTGGACGTAGTCATCGTCGTCACAGTTGTCTCGGATGAATTCCATCAACGACAGAGTATGATTTGCATCGGCGATGGCTCGGGTATAATTTTCCAGCGCGAGCCAACAGATTCTTCGGTGGTAGAACTGGACCAACTCTCGATCACACTCCGTCGCATGTTCGAGCGTAAACTGGAATTTCCTTCCCGTAAGCTCGCATTGACGAGCGTGGCTTTTGAGAAACTCCAGGTACGTGGGGTATCCGTGTGGGGTTGTGCCATCCGGACGGCCCAGTTTCTCCATCTGCAGGAGTCCAAGGTCCAGACGCATCTGGATGACTTGTCGTCCATCGCTCCCTTCGACCATGCGAGTTTGGACGCTATCTGGCCTGTAGCTCCATCCTAGTAGTACTTTAACGATATCCTGTTTCACGCGTGGGTCCTCAGGCAACCGCAGCTACCAAGTGTCTTGGCAAATTGGATCAATCAAATCGTTCCTGTAAAACTCTCCTTATTGTACGGGACGCAGCTGATCAGCTGCAACTTTTCCCATTTCAGATTTTTCACCTAAGATCCAATATAATCGCTACTTTCCATACAATCTTCAGGTTGTACAGGAACTATTCCACCCTTTTGCACATTTTTTTTTAATCTCCGGAACTCAGAGAGTGCTACTGGGAAGTCTGCGGGGCCTGGCTTTTTCCCAGAAAGAGAAGCTTCCCGCTTGCCCTAAGTGCAAAGACTGCTC
>CAYYUU010000034.1:0-15982 GCA_964474955.1 uncultured Alcaligenaceae bacterium
GCCGGCGCGGGCCGCCTTGATTGCCGTGAGCCTCCTGGCATTGCTCATCCTCGTTGGCGTCGGGTTGTGGTTTAATGCTCAGTTGCAACAGCAGATGACCCACGCTCTGGAAAGCGAAAAGGCCAAGGTGGAAAGCGAAAAGGCAAAACTCGAGAGTGAGCGACGAGAACGAGAAAAGGATCGGGAATTATTACGACACGAGCCGCCAAAGCTCGGACAAAAGCCAAGCGGTACAGATATGTTGTGTACAACGAAGATTGGGCCTTCTCCCCGTCCAGTCGTCTCTATTTCCGCGTCGGTACTCGTCGGAGATACCGCTACAAAATCACCAAAGGGAAAGAACGACGGTCCGGCTGGTCGAGTGGTGTCAGGGGAGAGGTCTTGGAGTTATGGGATATTGAACAAAGGAAACTCCTTGCCAACAGCGATGATTTCGGGGGTGGAGTGAAGTGGAAGCATTGTTGTTTCAGTCCGGACGGTCGCCGGTTGGCGATCAATGGGCGTCTCATCATTGACGTCATGAACAGAAAGACGGAGAGGGAACTGGACACTTCAGATGGTGATGTTGCGACATTCAGCCCCGACAGTCAAAAGTTGCTCGTCGTCAAGGCAGGAGCAAAAGCCGAACTGTTCGACGTCGACACGGGCAAAAAACTCCAAAGCTGGAAAGTAAAAGAAGGTGAGTGGACTGCTTTTGCTTTCGGTCCCAAAGGTTCGATTGTTGCTTCCGGAGGAGCCGACAAGATGATCCACTTGTGGGACACAATCAGTGGCAAAGAATTAGCTCGTTGGGATGCCCATGACGGCGAAGTGACTGCTTTGCTCTTCAGCCGAGACGGGAAGACTCTGTATTCTGGGGGTCAGGATGGCACACTGAAACTGTGGAGTGTACCGTTCCTTCGTCAGCAACTGAAGGCTCTCAAACTCGACTGGTAGGTGACTCCCTCGTGATGAAGAGAAGTCCCCCGTTGAATAGGGGTCAATGCCCCAATATCCGATCCCACTTGGCCAGCTGATAGGCTACCTTCTGAGCTGGTGTCATTCTGGTGAAATCCGGTTCGCCATTCGTGCTCACTGTGGGAAGATGTGACTCCGTTTGCGAACTCGCAGACCCAGCCACCCTGCATTTGCCATTGCATTCACACGCACCATTACAAGCTGCTTTCGCTGCCACCTGAGGTGTCTGCACCTTGGGTGATGGCAAACTGTAGGTCATACCCGAGCTGGCATAGCTCATCACTGCAGTCTGCAACTGCATGTCCTCTTCGAGAGTCCGATGAGGTCGGATGCTCAGACGCTCCAGGACAGCATGATAGGCACGGACAGCCTCTTCCGCCGTGATCTCACCATCGGCAATGAGCCGCAAGAAACGAATGAACGCAAGCTGGTTCTCTGCGTTGTTGATCTTCCGACCAAAGAGGGCGATCCTCGCGCCGTATTTCTTGGCTTCGCTCAACAACTTGAAAGCGTCGTACGTTGTCCCTGCAGACCCACCCAGTATCCCCACTACGAGATGCGGGTCATACCGGACTAACTCTTCCATGGCTTTCGGTCCGTGGTAGACCATCTTCAAAAAGATGGGACGTCCCTTCGAGGTCACACCTCCGAGCGTCCGCACAATCACGTCGTTGATAAACCCAGGCATCAACTCAGGAGGTACAGCGTCCTTGACGTTCGGATCAAAGATCTCAAGAAAGTGCCGAAACCCCTTCCGCTCGGCCTCAATCCGAAATGCGTTATATTCTTCGAGTGCCTGTCGATCCAACACAGAGTCTTTGTTGAATGTGATGCTGTAGAGACAGAGGTCCACACCCAGCTTGCGTTCTTCGGGACTGCAATCGACATGACCACACTGCATGTGGTCGATGGTCGCGGTCCGAAACGGCAAGGCAGGCTGCTTGGGAGACTCACCACCTCGATAGATATGAATGTCCGTCGTATCGTTCGCCCGAGCTGCCGGAGTGACCGGGCTGTTGTCAAAGAGCCTCTTGTGTAGCGTCAGAATCTCGCTGGTACTCGCAGACATCAACACGATGTCCACAAGCCCTTGACGAACGACCTGCTCGATAATCTCCCGGTACTCCGCGAGCGTGCGGTACTTCAGTTCTCCACCGTGGGCCTCGGGGGACTTCCCCGGTGCTCCGATCGCAAGGGCCATGTCCGCATCCTTGGCGTCGGCAAGAATGAAGTCCTTGCAGCCATGAGGATCGGCATGGATGCGAGCCAGTTTCTCGTCGAGCGCTTTTTGCATCGGTGTTGATAAGGAAGTAGCAGGCACACGGAGTGTGCCGTTCGCCTGTTTTGGTTTTGGTTTTGTTTTGGAGTGCGGCAGCGTAGCTGACGCTTTGTGTTTTTCTTTTGTCTTTGATTTTGTTTTTGTTTTCATGGTAAGCCGCTTCGCAGAGACAGAAATTTCACTTCTTCTGCCAAGCCGACCTTGGGATGACTCTTCCATTGCTATAACTCGACGTCGTGTACGCCGGAGTCCCGTTGTTCTGTCCGGTCGTCTGCGGAACAGCTTTCGCAAATTGCTGTCGGACGCTGCCGATTCGATCTTCGACTTGCTTGATGGTCCCCTTGAGGACATCCGCCGAATGTTGCAGAGCCATCCGTTCTTTCGCCGTCAAAGCCAGTTCCACTTGCTGGCGAACTCCGCCACACCCAACGACTGTGGGGACAGAGAAACAAACATCAGACACTCCATAAAGCCCTCGCTGGAGGGTACTCACCGGAAGGACAGATCGGGTGTCCAAGACCAAGCTGTGGACGACGTCCGCGATGGACAAACCGACAGCGAACCCGGAACCACCCTTGAGCTTGAGTAGTGTGGCACCGGCCTTCTTGGTCTCCTCGAAGACCTCACGTTGGAGTGCGGGTGTACATCCGGGCCACTGTTCCAGCGGCAGGCCGCTTATTGTCGCGCTCGACCAGATGGGGACCATGCTGTCCCCGTGTTCCCCGAGGATCATCGCATTCACCTGCGAAGAAGGGACATCCAACCGCTGTGAGATGTACCCACGAAATCGGGACGTATCGAGTTGTGTACCAAGACCGATCACTCGCTCCCAGGGAAGCCCTGAGCGTTGGACAGACAGGAAGGTGAGGACATCCACTGGGTTACTCACGACGACGAGATAGCTCGACTGTTTCAGGCCTGCTGACTTAATGTCATCGAGAATCGTGAGGTACAGATCAACATTCCGGTTGATCAGGTCAAGCCGACTTTCATCGGGCTTCCGACGCAGACCAGCCGTCACGACGATGACGTTGCTCGTCGGGACGTCTTCCATCGAACCAGCCTTGATCCGCTGGTCCCCAAGCAGGCTCGCACCATGGAGCAGGTCCGTGGCCTGACCCAAAGCGAGGTCCTTGTTGGCGTCGATGACACAGATGTCCGAGACCACGTTCGCACACTGCAAGGCAAAGGCGGTCATGCTTCCGACGAGACCACCCCCACCGATGATGCTGACTTTCATGTTCGCGAACCTCCCGGAGTAAAGTAGGCATCCGCTGGACCGGACACCGGTGTGGATGTTGTTGACACTGTAGGCGGAATGGGCTTGCGAAGGGGAGCCACGTTCGTCACCGAACGATTGACCAGGATGTTCACCAAACACACCGCCACCGACACCAGGGACACGAGTCCCACTACTCCCCAGATGCTCCCACAAACCGCGACGGCACTGGGATTCAATTCGTGCAAGTGCAGCACGAGGGATGTACACATCAACCCGAGGAAGAATCCCGCCGCAGGAAGAACTGTCCCCACGCAAGCCGCAGCCACGATCGAGGCTCGCTTGAGGCTCGTAAGCTCCTTCGTTACTTCCGGGTCAGGAAGAGGGATCCCCCGTTCGAGAGACTCCATCCGCTCGGTGTGATCAATTTCCCGGAGGCGCTCCTGGTGGGCGTGTTCCTTTTCTTGCCTCTGAGCGAGGGCCACGAGTTCCTCTTTCCGGACCTCTGCCGAGACCTCCACCTTGTTTGCGGCACGAAGTAGTTGGAGCAACTCATCGGCACTGTTGACCTTCACGCCTGACCCACTTATGAGGAGCATCAACGCCCTCATGTCCTTCGGTTCAATAGCCACCTGCGACACCTCCCGCTCGTTGTCCATGAGATGCCGCACCATTGAGTTGGGCCATGACCTGGTCCGTGATGACCTGGACCATGCGTTCCAAGTCGATGGACCCGTTGGCTGATCCGTTCGTAGAAGGGATTCCGGTCGGGCAATCCGAAACGTAGTCGTCACGCTTGAAGGCATGGGCCTTCGGGACAAAGTCACTGTACCCGCGGTCGAAGATGCTATTGCCGCAAAGGTCGCAATCTTCCAGACCGAAACGAGGGTCGTCGTATCCGATTCGCTTCTTCAAGGCGAGGAGTTCTGCCGTCTCCTGATTGGTAAAGTAGTTCACCCGACCAAGCTGCTTAGCCAGGATCAAGATGCGGCAATACGCGTCGATGATCTCGGAATTCCAATACGCCTTTTCGACGTCTGGACCGAACGTCACTGTCCCGTGATTGGCCAGCAAGATCGTGTTGCAGTCCTTGACGTACGGGACAATCGTGTCCGCGAACTCCTGACCACCTGGTGTCTCGTAGACGGCAATGGGAACTTCGCCGAGAAACACCTCGACCTCGGGAAGGACACACTTTGGGATTGGTTCGTGAGCGACAGCAAACGCTGTCGCATGTGGTGGGTGACAGTGAACCACCGCTTTCACGTCCGGTCGATGTTTGTAGACCGACAGGTGCAAGAGGACCTCACTGGTCCGTTTCTTCGAACCCGAGATCTGTTTCCCTTCCATGTCGACCTTACAGATATCCTCGGGCTTGAGGTATCCTTTGGAGACCATCGTGGGGGTACATAGGACCTCGTTTTCGCCGACGCGGATGGTTATGTTCCCGTCGTTGGCCGCGGCGAAACCCTTCGCGTAGACCCGTCGACCGATCTCACAAATATCTTCTTTCAACTTGTATTCGTTCATGATGATGCCACCACAGTTACTTGGTCGAGGATGCAGGCACAGTACGCGTCAACGGCCTTCTTTTCGGGATAAAAGGGAGCAGCCGCTTCGACTCCCTCACTGGTCGCAATTCGGTCTCCGTTGCCCGCCCCGAGCTGGTCGTAGATGACAAGAGGTTCGCCATCACCTGGACCATTTTCTCGCAGGGCGTTGAGGCTACAAGGGACACCTATTATCCATCGTGCTCCGACGAGGTCCGGATGACAGCGGGACAGGGTCACGGTCCCAATGACTTCAGTGATGCGCATGACCGTCGAGTTCTCCGAGTACTTTGGCCACCTCTGAGGGACATTCTGATCGAGGTATGTCAGCCGCCATCTGTAGTATCTGCCGCAGTTCAAAGAACGTCCGTCCAGGCATTTCGATGACCAACAAGTTCGCTCCCACGGTCAACGTTGCCCTTGCTGCTTGCCGAACGGTCGTGACTCCAACAGCTCGAACCCCTGGCACCTTGTTCGCGACACAGCAGATCAACCCAGGGTCAGCACAAAAGAGACACCCTCCACGACATTCACCAGCGCCGACCCACGCCGCCACTTCCTTGGCCCATTGACAGAGGTTATCTTCGGGACACGCCAGGAAGCTCTGCAAGACAACACCGTTACGAATGATCGTCTGGATTGCGGCTTTCAAAATGCCATAGTCACGATCGCTTCCGTATCCCCAACTCCCTCGGGTCAATTCTGGAGCAGTCCCATTGGTTCGCAACAGGGACACCGACCGTTCTTTGAGGATGTCTACTGCCTGAGGAGTGACCACGACATCAGTCGGGACTTCAATCACCCGATGTCCGTTCAAATGGTGCTCAAGCGTTTCGGCAGTGACAAGCCTATGTCTCCACCGCAGGATATCATGATCTTCGGACGTGGCTGCGTGGAGCTTCATGAGTTAATATCAATCGCAAAGTCCGAGAATCATCCATCGGGCTGGTGTGTCTCTCGCTCCCACCGTCTCTCGTGTCCCTTTTCCGTCCGCACTCAGGATAACAATGTCCCCGACCTTGGCTCCTTGCGGATCAACGGCGAGGATCGGCTCCCCATCTCCCTGTCCCTGGGCATCGAGCTTCTCGACAAGCAACAACCGCCACCCATGTAACGTTGGGTGTTTGATAGTCGAAATGCCGTGACCCAAGACCTTGCCAAGTTGCATTGGTAGTTCCTTGTTCGAGGTCTACAGAACGCGCAGCCCACCCGCAGCCGTCGTCGTCCGTCGCTGCCGAGTAAACGTCAGCGGAGTGGTCACACCTTCGCCTGTCGGTGTCGCAATACTAAAACTCAGATATCCTTCGCCACCCAACCCCAAGCTCGCCATACTTGGGCCATTCTGAACAAACAAACTCGTGTCCACAGCTCGACCCATCCGAGTGATCGTCTCAACGTTTCGTGAGTGGATGACCGCAGTATGTTTGAACCCATGTTCGTACTTCACAGCCAGAGCAATGGCTGCGTCCACATCCGGTACCCGAACGAACGGGACGAACGGCATCATCTGTTCATGATCGACGAATGGGTTGTGCTCGTCGGTTTCGCCAAAGACCAGTTCGGTGTCCGCTGGGACTTCGACCCCGGCATAGCGAGCCAGAACTGTCGCATCCTGTCCGATGAGGTCCTTGTTGACGAAGAGCTTGTTCTTGTTCTCCGGATGGGGAACAAAGGCGGCACCGGTCAGAGCCTCGATTTGTCCTGGCGTCAATTGAACGGCTTTGTGGCGGGACATCGCCGCGAGCAATTCATCAAAGATGGAATCGACCGCGAAGACTTCTTTCTCTCCGATGCACAACAAGTTGTTGTCGAACGCCCCACCTGCGATGATCGACCGTGCAGCCAGGTCCAGATCGGCTGTCTCGTCGACCACGACCGGAGGATTCCCAGGACCGGCAACGATGGCTCGTTTGGGACTTCGCAGGGCAGCTCGCCCAACCGCCGGGCCACCAGTGACACACAGCAAGCGGACCAACTTGTGGTCAAAGATCGCCTGGGCTGATTCCAGAGTTGGCGTTCGGATAATGGTGATCAGGTTGTCGATGCCGATGGCTTCATGGATAGCTTTGTTGAACAGCTCTGTCCCTTTGCAAGCAATCTGGGCACCACTCGGATGAGGATTGCACACAAGCGAGTTCCCCGCGGCCAGCATGTTGATGGCATTCCCTGCGAGCGTCGGGAGTGAGTGCGTCACGGGAGTGATGATCCCAATGACACCGAAAGGAGCATACTCGGTCAGGGTGACACCATTCTCACCGCTGTAAGCATCTGTCCGCAGGAACTCGACCCCAGGTGTCTTCTCGGCGCACGTCACCAACTTATCGATCTTGTGTTGGAGGCGACCAATCTTGGTTTCTTCGAACTCCTCTCGTCCAAGAGGTTCGGCCTGGTCGATGCAGATCCGTCGGACACACTCGACGGCCTTTTTCCTCTCCTCCATGCTCCGTTTTTCGAATTCCTTCTGAGCAGCAGCGGCAGCCGTGGCCGCGGCATCGACATCATCAAAGACGCCCCAACGATGGCCTTGTCCGTTGGACGACGGGCGGGAGAGAGAAGCGGGCGCGGGCTGTCCGCCTCGCATGTTCGTGAGGACTTCGGACACAACGGAGCGGATGAGGTCGTCGGTGATCTGCATGTGATGTTACCCGTCGTTGGTTTCTTCAGCTATGATCTGGAAAGTCACTCCGCAGAGCTTCTTTCGCGTGCATTGAATATTGTTTGGCTCTTCACGTTGACCGTGTCGACGATTCCGATAATGGCCGCATCGACTGGCAGCTTCTCCGTCTCGGGGGTCAGTCGGGCACTCGAACCCTGGACAATCAGGACCATCTCTCCCTGACCTGCTCCGACCGTGTCCACGACGACGAATGTCCTTCCGGTAGACACCAGCTTTCGTTCGTCCTTGGGATCGACTCGATACGGTTCGACCGTCAACAGCTTGTGTCCCGTCATCGAAGCCGTCTTCTGTGTCGCAACGACGCTTCCGGTTACCTTGGCGAGGAACATGGGTGTCTCCGAAGTAGCAGGCACAGTCCCTGTGCCGTCCGCCTGTCTTGATTTGGTTACGGCACACAGAGTGTGCCTACTACTTCTGGTCACGGCACACGGAGTGTGCCTACTACTTCTGGTCACGGCACACGGAGTGTGCCTGCTACTTTTGCAAAAGTTCCTTGGCTTGCCTGGCGACAATCAGTTCTTCGTTCGTTGGGATGGTCCACAGCTGAACTCGACTCCCTTCGGCATCGAACCGAGATTCACCCTTCGCCTGATTATTCTTGGTGTCGTCCATTAGGATTCCGAACCACTCGAGGTCAGCACAAATGCCCTTGCGAACCGTGACCGAGTTCTCGCCGATGCCACCGGTAAAGACAATGGCGTCGGCCCCTCTGAGGTGAACCAGGTATGATCCAACATAATGCCGAACAGCAGCAATATAGACGTCGAGAGCCAACTTTGCTCGGGGGTTCTTGTCTGAGGCTTCTTCGATGTCCCTCAAGTCATTACTCACACCACTGAGCCCCAGCAACCCGGACTTGGTCGCGAGATCATCGAGCAGTTCTTCCAGTCCTTTGCAGGTCTCACGCATCAACGCGGGGAGCGCGAACGGGTCGAAGTCCCCGACTCGGTTGTTCTGTGGCAGTCCCGTCTGGGGACTCATCCCCATCGTAGTCGCGATCGACTGACCACCCTTGATGGCACAGAGGGAACTGCTTCCTCCGAGGTGACATGAGATGATCTTCGCCTTGGGGTTTCCAAGGATCTCGCTCGTCCGTGTCGCGATGTATCGATGACTTGCCCCGTGGAAGCCCCATCGTTTGATTCCATGTTGCTCGACCCACTCGTGAGGGACAGCATAGACCTTGTTGGCCGGCGGTATCGTCTCGTGGAATCCTGATTCGAACGCTGCCACGAGAGGAATCTCCGGCAACTCCTTGGACAGCAGCCGCATGGCCTTCACATAGGGAGGGTTGTGGGCAGGTGTCACGTCGGAGTAGTCCTCCATAGCCTGAAGGACATTCTCATCGACCTGCTGAACTCCGGTCATGGCTCGCGCGTGAACAGCCTTGAACCCAATGGCAGCCAACTCCGAGGGATCGGACAGACACCCGAACTTGGGGTCCGACAACTGCTGCAAACAAAGGCGGACGGCGACGGCATGGTCGCGAGCTTCGAGGGTCATCTCTTCCTTGACGTCACCCACCTGGACAAAGCACTTGGACTCAGGAGAGCCGATCCGTTCGACACCTCCGCGGGCCAACAAGGTCTCGCCGGTCATGTCAAACAGACGATACTTGAAGGAGGTGCTACCCAGGTTTGCGACAAGAATTTTCATGGTGTGACGTCCGCTGCCGTTCTTCCTCGTTTATGTCCTACTTGCTCAAGAATGTCTCCATGACCGCTTCTTCCGGTCGTGGAATGACGTGAGCGCTGAGCAATTCTCCGTTTTGGCTTGCAGCGTGCGAACCTGCTTCGACGGCAGCTCGAACCGAACCGACGTCCCCACGAACGAAGGTCGTGACGAACCCGCCACCAATTTGCACCTGTCCGGCGAGGGACACGTTGGCAGCCTTGCACATGGCGTCGGTAGCTGCAATTGTCGCGATGAGTCCCTTGGTCTCGATCAACCCGAGAGCCTCACCGTTTCCATTTCGAAAACCATTATTCATCGGAGGGTACCTTTAATGATGCTTTCTGAGTCTGTGTCGATATCTTCCAAGCACCCCTCATCCTAAATCCTGGGTCCCGCAAGCGGGGCGAAGGACTTTGAAAAGCCTTTAGTTCTCCCACAGAACTGAACAACGCTGATCACTCTCAAAGTCCCTCTCCCCAAGTTTGGGGAGAGGGATTTAGGGTGAGGGGTTTTGCAGCGAGAGGCTCGAAGCAATCCTGATTCGCACTAAACTCCAGCCGGTTGATCTTCTTCCTTCTTGCCAGCGATCGGCAGAACCGCTCCGAGGTCTTCGTGAGGTCGTGGGATGACCTGCACTCCGACGACCTCACCAACTCGCGAAGCCGCAGCAGCTCCGGCATCGACGGCGGCCTTGACTGCGGCAACGTCCCCAACGACCATCGCTGTCACCAAGCCACTGCCCACTTTCTGCCAACCGATCAGGGTCACGTTGGCGGACTTGAGCATCGCGTCGCTCGCTTCGATCAAACCAACCAAGCCCTTTGTTTCGATCATTCCAAGGGCTTCCATGTTGTTACTGGCCATGAGTGGGATACCTCGAGGTTATATATGTGGTCTGTGGGTCGTGTGAGTGTGGTTAGCCGCAAGGGCATATTAAGCAATTAGTTTGTTGTGATCGAAAGCCCTGCTCAACCGCGGGCTCACGCCTCGCGGCTACAATCTGCCGCCGCTCCGCGGCTCTTCCAAGTTCCCGGATTCTTACTTGTACAATTCCACCTTCGTCGCGTTCGGCAAGTTACAAGCATTGCCTTCGTCGGTGTCGATGTGGACTTCGAGCTTACTTTGTTCGGCCACGCGGACGAGGAGTCCTTCGAGTGTCGTGGGGCAGTCACTATGGACACGGAGGTTCATCCGGTCCCCGTTCCTGACACCGTAATAAGCCGCGTCCGATGGTCCCATGTGGACATGACGTTCGTGTCGGATGACCCCTTTGGGCAACTCGATCATTCCCGCAGGTCCGAGGAGGTAGCACCCCGGTGTTCCTTCAATGTTGCCACTCTTTCGGACAGGTGCGTCGATCCCGAGGGAGATCGCGTCCGTGAAAGCTAACTCGACCTGGCTATGGTCTCGACAGGGGCCCAGGATCCGTACATTCGTAATCATCCGATGTCGTGGTCCAATGATCGTCAATGTCTCTTTGGCTGCGAAGAACCAATCATCGTAGAGTTCCTTGTGAATGAGCAGCTGATGTAACTACAAGATGAGGCGTTACTGGTCTTGGTGAGTGACATGGCAGTGTCGTGCGGAGATGTTCACGACGAGCCTGGGAGACCCTCGCCCAACAGCTGGGCTCTGTCCGCTTTGCTGGAGTTGTCGTGTCAGAGCTTGGCGAACCATCTGCTCGACCACGGATCTGGTCACCGCTTGCGTTGCAGCAGACGGACTACGTGAACCGTTAGTGGTGGCCGAACCACTCGCGGATTGAGTGAGGGCTTGTCGCACCATCCGTTCGACAATGGACCTGTCGATTACTGAACTGCTCATGAGGAAAAGTCCTCTCCGTTCCGGTTCGTGTTTCCGGCGAGGATGACCTGGGTGTCGGTTTGATCCAAAAGCTCGCGTTGCTCGGGTGTCAACTGGTCGTCCACGATCAGCGTGTCGACGGACGAAAACTCACAGAGGAACGCGAGAGCCTGTCGCCCGACCTTCGTATGGTCAGCCACGACGACAACTTCCTGGGCACACCGCATCATCTGTCGTTCGGTCTCGACCAATAACATGTTGCTGTTGAAAAACCCCTTCGGGTTAATCCCACTGATGCCGAGTATTGTTTGGTGGACGTTGATGTCTTCCATCATCCGCACCGTCAATGGTCCCAGGGCAACGCCCGTCTTCGGGTAGACATAACCGCCAAGCATGACCAAATCTGTTTTCGGGTTGTTCGCAAACAAATTCGCAATCGGCAAACTGTTGGTCACAATTTGCAGCGAGCGGTTGACGAGCAATTTCGCCACTTCGAGAGTTGTTGTCCCGCCATCGAGCAACACCGTGTCGCCCTCTTCGATTCGCAAAGCTGCCTTCTCGGCGATCAGACGTTTCTCCGCGAGCTGGCTTGTCAAGCGTTCTTCCAAAGCTGGAAGTTGAGCACCGTCGCCGGTGCAAATGGCCCCACCGTGAGTTCGCTTGAGCAACTGTTTTTCGTCGAGGTAGTCCAAGTCCCTTCGGACCGTGGAATCGGACACCTTCAAGATCTTGACCAAGTCTGGGAGGCTCAGGAATCCGTGCTGACTGACGAGTTCCAGCACTTTCTGACGCCGCTCTTCCACCAACATGCAAGATTCCGTTCGATCTTGAAAGAAAATGTTTCTCAGTTTTGAGTGATTATACATATTTTCTGACCGGAAATGACGGCGTCAAGATCGTTTTCAAAATATTCTGCATATTTTCTTTCTCTTACGTGGAATGAAACGGGCAGGAATACTCATTCGTCGGCGCGGTTCCTCATCGAGCAGGGGCTCGGCGAATCGACAATGGTGATCCAATCGTCTTGTTGTTGATAGACTTCTCTTGTTTGCCTCGCGAGCGTAGAATCGCTACTTCTGCTTTTCCGATTGAAGGAGTCATTGATGCTTTTCCGCAGCCATGACGTGCTCATCGCTCTGGTTTTCGCTGCTGCTCTGTTCCCTTTTGTAGCCAACGGGGAAGCCCAAACAATTGGTCTCTCTGCTCAACCCAGGGTCATCGCCAACCCAAAATCTCCGACCATGACTGCGGAATTCGGAGTTCCGGCGATCCAAAGCCGCGCTATTGGGACTGATAATTACTGGTATTCCCATGACGGCAAGAAATTCCTGACCGTTCTCCAGAATCGCTTTGTCCTCCGTGCTCCCGGCACCAAGTTGATGCGCAAATATTTCCGCGGCAAGTTTCTCGACGAGAAGGGCAAGCCAAACGTCGGCGATAGACTTGGTCAGCGAACTCTGGCCGTGGGTGGATGTGGCGATTCGTTCCGATTGGCCTGGGTGCGGGATAAAGACAAAGAGGTGCAGGTCTGGGACGTGGAAAAAGAAAAACTCCTTTGCAAGTTTCCTTTCAGAATCCGGAAGGGAAGCTCGTACGTGATGTTCTTTTCCGACGACGGGAAGTTTCTCACGGTTTGGCAGCACGCCAATTATGGAAAAGCGATCCTCCTCGAAGTGTGGGACGTGTCGACCGGCAAGAAACGTTGTCAGTGTGAGCCTCCCAAGGCCGCGATGTACTGCCGCATTCCTGTGATGTCGCACGACGGCAAACTCCTCGCCATCGCGACCCAGGAGGACAAGAGCGAACTGGCGCCGAAAACGATTCACCTCTGGGACACTTCCAGCGGAAAGCTGTTGTTCACGTTGCGTGGGCTGCGGGCGAGTATGGCCGATTTACAATTCTCGCGAGACGACACTCGATTGATTGGTGTGACCTCGACGGCGTATCTTCGCGAAGCGAACGGACGACTCAACAAAGAAGTCCTCGGCAAAGTCCTCGTTTGGAACACTAAGACCGGCAAGAAAGTTGTTGGCTTCGAGAACTGGCTACGAAACGTGGCGATTTCTCCGAGCGGCAATTTCTTCGCCCAACAAACCAAAGATCAACAACGATTTCGAATCGTCGATTTGCGGAATGGAAAAATCTCTCCCCAAACGTTTTCGGCTCGCGGTTACGTAACCTTCTCAGCAGACGACACACTACTTGCCACCGGACAAGGCCCCTATGGCCTGGACATTTACGACGTGGCAACCGGAAAACTTTTGCGAACTTGCGAGAAGTCGAGTTACTATTATCTGGCCGGCTTTACCCGAGACAATTCTCGGCTCATCGCGGTCAGTTCCGCGGGGAGCGGACACAATAAAATCCGAGCGTGGGACGTGAAGACCGGGAAAGAAATCGTGCCGAAGACAGGACACACCGATCTTGTCCGCGGCGTGAAGTTTTCTCCCGATGTAAAGTACGTCGCCTCGTACGGCGAAGATAACAAGGTGTGTGTCTGGAACGCCAAGGCAAAGAAACAGGAGTTCGAAGTTGCCCTCAAGCAGCCTATTGTGGACCTGATGTGGTCGCACTCCAGCAAAACCTTGATTGTCCTGGACAAAGAGGGAACGGTCCGGTGGTTCGACCTGAAGGGCAAATGCGTTGGCAACTACGCGGCTGGCAAAGGCGTCGAGAAAGCCAAACTCGCGGACGGCGGACGGAAGCTCGTGGTCCAGAGGAACGGCGGCGAACTGATCGATCTGGTGACCAAGAAGACTCTCAAGAACTTCAAAATCTCTACTACAACTCCCCAAGACGGCGCGGCTCGTTTTGCGTTCTTCCAGATCAAGCCGCTGTTCGAAGTATCGCCCGACGGAAAATACCTCGCCCATTGCGGTCTCCAAACAATCTCGGAAACGGGACGAATTCGCCTCGATTTATACAGCACGGAAACCGGGCGAAGGCTCCGTTCGATCAACCTTTCCCAGCAACAAACGATGTACCAACACACCGTTTGCACAAACATCCGATTCTCGCCAGACAGCCGGCTGTTGCTCACGAGCACCGGGAATGCGTCGAACAGTTTGCGTGGCGTGATCTATTCGAACATCCGCATTCGCATGTGGGAGGTTGATTCGGGGCAGATGGTTTACACGTCGGAGGACTTGCCTCTGAATTCGAATTTTCTGGAATTGTCACCTGGTGGGTGGGTTCTCGCTCATCCTGACGGAACGCGACACGCTTGGATGTTACATCAACATCTGAAAGTTACTTTGCACCCCACGTTCTCCGAAAAGGTGCCGGACTTGTCCAAAGGAAAGATCAAGGCCATGAACAGCCCGAAGCCTTCGGTCAACGAGACCAAGTATCCAGGCGTTTCAACGACGGGAAGGCCGACGAGTGTTTCGTTTTCCCCGGATGGCAAGCAACTCGCAATTGGGACCGAGAACCATACCGTCTTGATCCAGGATGTTGCGAAATTCACGGTGACTCCGAAGTCACCCCTGACCTCGTTGAAAACTCCGACGGAGAAACTCGCGGAACAACTCGGCAGTTCGCAAGCCCAGGATGCATACGTAGCTCGTCAGCGTCTTGTCCTTCGTCCGAAAGAAGCTGTGACGATTCTCCAGAAACGACTCAAGCCGACTGTGGGTGTGGATCCCAAGAAGATCAACAAATGGATTGCCGATTTGGATCACGAACGGTTTGCCGTGCGGCAAAGGGCGTACTTGTCCCTCGCGAAGGTTGGAAGGGTCGCCGAACCGCAACTCCGAAAAGCTCGGAAAACGAACAAAGCCCTCGAATTTCTCCAACGAGTCCAGCGGTTGATCGATCGGTTTGAAAATCCGAACCCCAAGCTGCTCGCAAAAAAACGAGCGTTGGCCGTCCTGGAACAGATTGGGTCTCCGGAATCGATTGCGGTGTTGCGAACGTTGGCGAAAGGACATCCGAGCGCGGACTTGACGCGTGCGGCGAAGAGTGCGTTGTGGCGATTGGAGAGAAGGGGAGTTGGTTCGGCGAAGCCCGCCGACAAGTAGTCGAGTTCGGCCATTGTAATTCATTGGAGCTTATTGTTGAGAGCCACTCCGTGGCTCCAAAAAACATGACCAAACGAAAACCACCACTTTCTCGTCTATATCTAAAACTCCGCGAATTTTGCGCCGTGGGATTCTTGACTCTGGCAAACCGTAATTGCTGCGAGAAGAAAGCGAATCCCGACGATGTTTGTTTCCTATATCTTCAAGGAGAAAGTGATGCAACGGAGACCACTCCGCGGGCTGCCTTTAGCTGTGGCAGCCGTGACTCTGTTGTTTGCGGCGGCCAACTCCGCCCAGGCAGCGTGCTGCTATTTTGCGGCGAAGAACGCCGACATCGAACAACCGTCTCAGAAAGTCTTCCTGACCTGGAATCCGAAGAAGAACATCGAGACGTTCACCGTCCAGCCAAAGTTCGAAGGAAACGCCCTCGACTTCGGTATGGTCATTCCCACGCCGAGCCAGCCGAAGTTGCACGAGATGCCCCGCGACTTCTTCAAGCATCTCGCCGTTTACACCATCTTGAAGAAGCCGAAATTCCCACGGTCGAAACTGCTGTACGAATTCATGCCAAAAGCCCAAGCGGCATCGGCTCCCGCTGGTCCCGCAGATGCCAAGGGCGGATCTGGTGGCGGGGCTCCGCGTAAACCAGCTATAACCGTTTTGGAAGAAGGTGTGGTCGGTTCTCTGGACTATAAGATCATCAAAGCTGGCCGCGCTGATGACCTTTATAAGTGGCTCAAGAAGAATCGATATCACTACTCTGGTGATGAAGCCACACTCAACTTCTATGTCCAAAAGAAGTGG
>CAYYUU010000035.1:0-9299 GCA_964474955.1 uncultured Alcaligenaceae bacterium
ACAAGTTCAAGAGCCACAAGCCTATGAACCCGCCGACGGCCCCGAGCGGGACGCTCATGATGATCACGAGAGGATAGACCCACGATTCGAACAACGCGGCCATGAGCAAGTAAGTGATCAAGATGGCCAACACGAAGTTCATGTATAGCGCTTCCCACGTCGCCCTGAGTTTGTCCGCCGTCCCGGCCAAGTTGATTTGGTACAGCCCGCCTTTGAGTTTTCCTTCGGCAATCGTTGGTGCGATGATTTGTTTTTGAATCCGGTCCATCGCATCTTCCAGGGCGATCTTCGGAGGAGGCGAAACCTGGATCGTGATGGCCCGTTGGCGTTCGCGGTGGTTGACCTGTTCGGGGCCGCTACTGTTAAAAGCGTAGGCCAGGGCTCGGAGTGGCACCGGCGTTTTCGTCTTGCGGGTGGCGATCGGCAGATCGTCAAGGTCCTGAGTTTGTCGGTAGAACATGTCAGGGTCCCCTTTTTTGAAGGGGAACGGATCCTTGCCGATGATCCGCAAATCGATCTTGTCACTGCCCACGAAAAAGTCTGTCGCGTAGGCCCCGTCGATCAAGGCGTCGACGGTGTAGCCGATTTCGTCGGCGGTCATACCCATTTCGGCGGCCTGGACTCGTTTCGGAACGATATGAAATTCCGGACTGTTCAAGTCGAGACTGGGTTTCGGGAAAGCCTGACAGCCTGGGACGACTTGTTGGACGTCTACAATCACCTCCCGGCCAATATTGATGAGGTGTTTCAGGTCCGGACCGGTGATTTCGATGTCGATGGATCGACTGGCCGCGAGGCCTTGTTCGAACAGACTCGATTGGTTAGCGATCACAAATGTTCCCGGTTCGCCCGAAGCGACCTTTTGCACGAGCGGGACCAACTCCCCTGCCCTTTGCGGATCGGCTGCGCGAAGTCCCATAAAAATTGTCCGTCCCCGGACCACGAAGAAATAATCGCCGACGGGCGGAAAATCTAATTCTGCGGTTTTAATGGACTCCTTATCGTGATCCCAATACGGTTGCAAACGGTCCTCGATTCGCGAACCCATGGCGATCATCTCGTCGATGTTGTAGCCCGGAGGTGGAAGCATAATTCCAAAGACCAGGTTGCGGTTGCCCGTCGGGAGATACTCGACTTTCGGGATGAGCTTCCAACTTAACGCCACCGACCCGACTCCGAAGAGGACCACGACGGCCAGCCGCAAAAGGACGCTTCCCTGGAGCGATCGGTTCAACCCGACGATGGCATTGACAAACCAGTTGCCTAGCGCAGATAGCGGCCACAACAAAATTCCCAAGAGAGACCATTTCTTGGCTTTTTTCTCCTGACCGTTTTCCTCGACGGGTTCCGTGGCGGGATTTCGCTTTGGCAATAATCGGGCCGTTGCGGTTGGGATGAGTGTCATGGAGACAAGTAGGGACAACGCGATTCCGCAACTAATCGCCAAAGCGATGTCGCGAAACAGCTGTCCGGCCTCCTCCTCGACGAACAACACCGGGACGAACACCGCCAAGGTCGTGAGGGTTGAGGCCAGCACCGCTCCCAACACTTCCTTGGAGCCTTTCACAGCAGCCGTGAAGCGGGATTCGCCGAGTTGGTAACGGCGATAGATGTTTTCCAGCACGACGACGGCGTTGTCGACGAGCATGCCCACGGCGAACGCGAGTCCGGCGAGACTGATGACGTTTAACGAACGACCCATGAGATACAGCATCAAGAACGTCCCGACGATACTCGTGGGGATCGCCAGCGCGATCACGAACGTCGAGCGCACACTTCGGAGGAAAATCAACAGCACCGCAATCGTAAGCAGACCGCCGACGATGATATTGTTTTGGACAAGCCCAACAGCCGAGTTGATGTATTCGGTTTCGTCGTAGACCTGCAGCAACTCGAGCTGACGCTGGTTGAGGACGCCCTCGTTGAGTTCTTTGACGGTCGCTTTCAACCCGTTCATGACTTCGATGACGTTGGCCCCGGATTCTCGGATGGCGTTGACGGCGAGCCTTTGAGTTCCGAAGCGTCGGACGAGTCCATCGGGTTTCTTGTAGCCTTTTTGGACGATGGCGACGTCGCGGACATAGACGGGGGCATCGTCGATGTGTTTGATGACTGTGTTCTCGATGTCCTTGGTCGAGCGGAACTGACCGAGGGTCCGGATGACGTATCGTCGGCGGCCTTGTCGATAGTCTCCGCCGGACGTGTCTTTGTTTTGTTTGCGGAGAGCATCGCGAACGTCGGTGACTGTGATTTGTCGAGCGGCGAGTTTTTCGACGTCGACGATGACCTGCATTTCTTCTTCTCGACCACCAAAGACGTTGGAATCGGAGACGCCAGTGACTCGCTCGAAGCGGGCCTCGATGACGTCTTCGGCGAACTTCCGAAGTTTGGGAATTTCGATGTCTGGTGGGAGGAGTTGTTGAAACTCCGGATACTTTTCCGCGAGCCGGACGAGCCGGGCATACGCCACGCCGTCGTTGAAGGTGTTTTCCACCTGGGCTATTTGTTCGGCGAGTTGCGGGTATTGTTGCTTGAACTGGGTTATCCGTTCGGGGCTGGGGGGCCGCGGGCTCAGGATGAACCAGGCGATCGGCCGGTCGCCAAGGTTGGCTGTTTTGATGACGGGTTCGTCCGCGTCTTCGGGATATTCGCGGACTTGTTGGAGCCGGGTGTTGGCCTTCAGCAGGGCCTCACGCATGTCCGTTCCGACGGCGAACTCCATGGTGATCGAGCCGGAGGAGTCTTTCGACTCGGACGTCATCTTGGTCATGCCTTCGACGCCCTTGAGTTGCTTCTCTTGCTCTTGGACAATCTCCCGTTCGACCTCGTAGGCACTGGCTCCGGGCCACTGCGTTTCGATCGTCAGCGTGGGAGTTTGCACTTCGGGCGTCAACTGCATCGGCATTCGGAACACCGCGATGAGGCCAAACAACCCCAACAACAACATCCCCACGGTGACCTTGACGGGATTTCGGACGATGGCTTCGGTGATGTTCACGATGCAGATTCTCGAACCGCTCGGTCGAGCGGAATGGTGGAGGGTGGGACTCCCCAACGTGCAAACTATCCACAAAGCGAGGAGTCCCGAGAAAATTGGTTGGTCAAACGAACTCGGGTTGTCCCGTGGTGTCTGGGACGACGCGTTTTACTACTCGGCCTTCTTGGCTTTTTTCGACTTCTTCGGCATCATGCGTTTGAACACGGGGGTCTTGATGGGGGCTTTGCCGAGAGTCGGATCCTCGATAAGTTTGAACGTGTTGCGGTCTACCCATTCGATTTTGATCTTGTGCGACTCCGTTTTTCCGTCCGCTTTTTTCTCGCTAATCTTGAGCGTCGCAGTTTTTCCCTTGGCCTGGACGAACGACCAGGTGCCATTTTCTTTCTTCGAGGTGATCTCGGTTGGGTTTTTCGGGTCGGGCCCGGTAGCTTGAGAAGTCCAAGTCCCATCGGGCTTGAGTGTCAGCGAGATCTTCATTTTGGCGAACATCATTTTCATTTTGGCGAGGGCCTGGTCGATTGTGTCGGCAGGGACGTTCGCCGGGAACAGTTTTTTGGCCTTCGCCTCGTCGAGTTGGACGCGGACGACCCAAGTGCCGTGTAATTTTTTCTCGGAGGCCTTGCCCTTTGGGGTGGTCTTTTCCCCTGCGGCGAGGGTAAGCGGAGACAAGAAACAAACGAGTGTGAGGGACGTGATGAGATGTCGCATGGAGCCTCTCAAATTGGCAGTTTCCGAGCGGGTAAAGGAAGCACTTCGAACGGGAAAGGACGAATCGAATTCTGAGGGAGAGTTTCGGGAATCGGACGAACGATCGGCCTCCGAGTGTTCGGAGGCCCTCAGAACTCATTTACTTCTTGCGGGTGAAGGTGACGGTCTTGATCGGAGCCATTTTCATCTCTTCCGGAAGCTCCTCAAATTTGAATGTGTCAGCATCCGTGAACACGATCCTGAGCTTCGTGGTTTTCTCTTTTCCTTTCGGACCCTTTTCCGTCACTTCGAGGGTCGCCTTGTCGCCTTCTTCTTTGAGAACCTTCCACTTCCCTGTGTCTTCTTTGTCTACCATCTTGCCGGGTTTTGCTGCGTCTGGGACTTTGCTCGTCGATACGGACGTGCCATCCTTTTTCAGCGTCATCGTCGTCGTCATTTCACCAAACATTTTCTTCATGCTAGCAATAGCGGTCTTTTGTTTGTCCTCGGGGACGTTCTGTTTGGTCAGAAGTTCTTTCGCTTTCTCCTCGTGGAATTCGAACTTGCCGGTCCAAGTTCCGACCAATTTTTCTTTTGCGGACTTGCTCGCACCACCTTTTTTGCCAGACATGCCGCCACATCCGAGCGACATTGTCAAACATAACGTGCTCACCACAGCGCACATGAAAAGTTTAACGTTTCATGAGGTTTCTCCAAAACCTTGCTAGAAGAACCGAGTCCGAGTGGCTTCATCGACGCTACGAGGCTCCACTCGAGTCGGGACTGCTAGTTATAGGGGAAACGCCATGGCTTGGCCGCGGTGGCAGTGTTCCAACGACGATTCGGGTCCGTCGCCCTACTCGGTGCGGACCGCTTGTCCGGGACGCAAGCGTTCGTTCCCTTGCGTAACCACGACGGCCCCTTCGGCGAGGTCTCCGATGACTTCGACGAGGTTTCCAGCCGAAGCGCCGAGGGTGACCGGCACAAGTTTGGCCTTTCCGTTCTCGACGAGATAGATCGTGCTTTGTTGCCCTTTCCTCGCCACGGCGCTGGGATCTTGGCCTTGCAGAATCAAGGCATCTCGAGGCACCAACAGCGCCGACCTTTTTTCGCCAACGGGCAGTTCGACGCGAGCCATCATGTCGGCCAAGAGTAATGGTGTGGTGCTTCTTGTTCCGAAGAAATCGACGCCCCCCGACACCATCGGGTTCTTGACGCGGACCTTGATCGGAAATGTCCGGCTCGTACGAGTGGCGCGTGGAACGATCAGAGCGATTTCGCCGATAAACGTTTTGTTGACGGCAGGAACCTCGACCCGGACTTCATCGCCGACGTGGATGAACGGCTCGTAGTCCTCGAGCACCGGTACCTGGACGTCGACATTATCGAGTTCGACGACTTCGGCGACCAAGGCACCTTGAAGCACCCATTCTCCTTTTTCGGTGTACTCGTGGACGATGTAGCCGTCGAATGGAGCTTTCACAGTGTAGAGTCGAATCTGGGTGGCGAGTCGATTGACCTCGGCCTGGGCGGCATCGATCCTGGCCTTGGCCTGGTTGTGTTTTTTCTCGCGTGGTTCTCCGAGCATCGAGAGTTCGGCCTCGGCCTCGTCGACCGACGCTTTGGCTTTGCCCATGAAGGCCTTGGCCTCGGCCAATTTTTCGGAACCCTCGGCCCCGCGAACAAACGCATTGTTGACGACGGACATTCGGACTTCTTCGTACCCGAGAATTGCGACCCGCATGGCGAGTTGTGCGCGGGCTCGCTTTTTTTCGTCGTCCCAGGATTTTTTCAGTTCCTCATATTCGGCCTTACGCACTTCCAGCAAGGCCTTGGCGGCGTCATACTCGGCTTCAATCGTCTTGGTGCGGAGTTGAGCAATGGCTTGTCCCGCACTGACCCGGTCACCCTCGTTGACGAGGAATTCGTCGACGCGCCCACTTGCGGCGCTTCCGACTTTACTCGTGCGGGTGGGCATGATGTTGCCGACGAATTTTTGGTGGGGGTGGATGTTACGGCGAATGACCGTTCCGACCTTGACGAGGGCTGGCCCAAAGCCTTTCTTTTTCTCTCCCTGTTGGAAAGCCGTTTGGTTTTGCTGGAGGTAATACCACACACCACCGGCAATGACGACAGACGCGAGCAAGAACAAAGCCGCGAGGCGAATCGATCCGCGTTTCATCAGAATTTCACTCTCCTCGGTGTAACTCGGCCAACATTTCCGTCATCGCCCCTTGGAAATCTCAGGAGGAGCCGTTGCTGTTTTGGTTGGATTTCGTCGGTTGCAACTCCGAGTCGGTCGTTGGATTTCGCAGGTTCTCTCGGATTGTGGCCAGAACGCTGCGCATCAAGTCGACTTCGTCGTTGCGGATTCCGGTCAGCGCTCTGGCCCGCACTCGATGAGCACATTCCTTCATCTTTTCCCAGAGCGGTTCGACGCGTTCGGTTGGTTGGATAAGCTTCTTGCGTCGGTCGTCGGGGGAAGGGCGTCGAGTGATCCAGTCATTCTGTTCCATGCGAGTGAGGATGCCGACGAGCGTTGGTGGTTCGACACCTAATTTTTCGGCCATCTCGGATTGCGACATCTCGCCTTCCAAGGAAAACCAAAAGAGGACTTGAAACTGCCGAGCCGTGATTCCGTGGGGGGCGAGTTCGGCATTCACGGCTTGTTCCAACGCACGATAAGTCAGCCAGACCCAATAGCCGACACTGTCGTCGATGTCATATTCCAGCACCGCCTCACTCCATTATTGTTAGCAAGCTAATCAATGGGATACAAATTACCATGTTCCTTGGCGGATAGCAAGCAAAGGAAATGGAATCGCCACACGGAACACGAATGATGAACCAAAGGCCGGAGCACCCGAAGGAGATTGATGGGAGGCCTTGGTTCAGCTGAGGTCGTGAGAATGGGGAAGACAGGGAATGTGGTCTTTATTGTTTGATCGGCCAGAAGGATCAAGCGCGACCCGCAATGTATTGCTCCAGGAGCGAAATGGTCATCTCCTGCGTGTTATTCTCGAAGGCGTTCAAGTCGCCGATGGATATCAAGCCCAGGATGGTGCCTTTCTCGTCGACTACGGGGAGGTGTCGAATGCGGCGATTTTTCATCACGCCTCTGGCCTCTTCGATTGTCGTGAGGAGTCGACAGCAAGCCACTTCGGTCGTCATTACTTCTCGGACCTTCGTTGCATCCACATCCCGCCGATGGGCGACGACTCTTTGGAGGATGTAGCGTTCGGTGAAGATGCCGACGAGGCGATTGTCTTCTTCGACGAGAAGGCTCCCGACTCGATGTTGGTTCATGACACGAGCGGCATCAAAAACGCTCATCTCGGGACTGATGCGGTGGACGTCGGTTCCTTTACCTCGCAGCAATTCTTCGACGTTAGCCATAGGTCTGCGTCCTTTGAAAGATGTTGTGGAATCACAGGAACTGGCGTCGAGACGCTATGGCCTTTATCGACGCCAGTCTCCGAACATTACGGAAAGCCGCGAAAAAGTTTCCGCGATCTGATTTTGGGAATTTCCGTGGGACAGGTTCGTGGTCTTTCGGAGAGAGTCGCCTTTCGCTCCGCGAAAAAAGGCCTGTCTTTTGCGTCTTTTCGTGGAGCGAAAGACGACACTCTCCAAATGCGACATTTATTTGTCCGAGACCTATACAAGAAACAAATGCACAGGTTACAAACCTGTCCGACGGTCCAAAAAATGATTATCGCCGAAATCGGCAGCCAAGTCTTGCCAAAATCGTCCTTAGCGGAGGCCGGCGAGTTCCTGAAGCACGTGCCAGTTTTCGAGGCGATCTTGTTTCGCAGCGAGCAGTGTTTCCGATGGATTGCCCTCTACGTCAAAGTGTTTGGCGAAGCGGCCTTCACTTCGGGCAAAGTCGATGAACGTCACGGGTTCCTTGGTCTTCGGATTGATAAACCAATCTTCCTTCACGCCTGGGTTGCCCTGGAGCGAAAGTCGTTTCTTGATTGTGTCGCCTTTCCGAGGGTCGAAAATCAAGAGCGGAAAGGCCCGACTATCGACAGCAAGACGGGCCTGGTCTCCGGCTTTGTTGTCACCGACTCCATGCTCGGGCTGGCAAGTGGTATAGCACGAGACAAGGGCCGGGCCATCGAATTCGAGGGCTCCGAGGACGGCCTTGTAAAAATGATTGATGTGTGCGCAAGTCGTCTGAGCGACGTAAGTTCGAGGGTGCATCATGGCGATTTGGGCGATTTCTTTCCGTCGCTCTTGCTTGCCGCCATAGACTTTTCCGTGAACGCTCATCTTGGTGTTCTGGCCCGTGAAACTACTCGTGGAGGCTTGACCTCCGGTGTTCGAATAGACCTGGGTATCGAGGACGAAGACCTTAATGGGATGCCCACTCGCGAGCAGACGGGAGAGGGATTGGAAGCCGATGTCAAACATTGCTCCGTCGCCACCTATGCACCAAAGGGGGCGATCCCGCCAGCCAAGCTGGTCCCAACGCATGCGTACGCCGATGGCATCGGCAGGAGCATTCTCAAAGAGTGAGTTCGTCCACGGAACGAGATATGGGTTATACGGATACGTCGACGTATAAACTGTATTGCAACCTGTGGCGGCGACGATTCCCCACTGATCTCCATACTTTGAACCTGTAGCGGAGCAGAGCATTCGCAAGGCGGTTCCCTCGCCACATCCCGCACACGATCCGGCTCCACCGGTATATATGTGTGTCTCCTCCTTCAACATCATGTCGATGAGTAAATTTTCGTTGATGTAGGATTGATTACTCGGACCAAAATTTTTAAAGAAGCGATGACTCTTGCGAATATCGGTCATCACCTTCTCGGACTTTTCAATCATCTTGAGCGCCAAGTCATCACACACCGTGACGCACTCTGCGCAACCTTTGCACTTGCTGGGGTCGATGATGATGTTGAACATACCCCCATCTTGGCCTTTCTTCTGGGGGCCGTCATAATATTTTCGAGTCTTAGACCATTGTCGTCGGAATAGCTCGCGGTCGAGTTCGTCGGGTATGGACTTGAGCTTTTCTTCCCATTCGGTCTCGGAAAGGACTTTGCCAAGAATGGCGGTGTCGGGGCATTCGGTGACACAATCCATACACCCGGTACAGTTCTCGGGAATGTATTCGGGAATCTCGGGTGCAATGTAACTGAAGTCTCGCAAGGTGGCGGTCCCGGCTGGGACTAATGAGCGCGCCAAAGAGAGGTCGGCTGGTAAAGTCGAAGGACCAGAACCTTGCTCATACTCGGGTATGATGCGTTCGTTGAAGTCGACGACGTCCAAGACAGGCAAAGTGACCTTTTTGTATTCATGGTCGACTAACGTGCCATAACAATTGTTGTTATATGGGTCTCGCTCTGTTGCTTGATTTACAGATGCTGCTGTGGGTGGCGTCATGAGAGGTACTCGATGTTATGGATTTCGGATGGAGAGGGAATAAGAGGGAACAGGGAACAGGGAATAGAAAGACAAATGCCTGAAGCATTGTTTCGCGCTTCGGGTTGGTCAAAACACTAACAGTGTCTTTCGTTCGCTCCGGTGGCTTTCCGCTGCCAAGCAGCAAAAGCCAACTCCGCTCAAGATCCTCGCTCGCGCTTCGGGTTGGTGTAAGAAT
>CAYYUU010000035.1:9399-15963 GCA_964474955.1 uncultured Alcaligenaceae bacterium
GCAAAAGCCAACTCCGCTCAAGATCCTCGCTCGCGCTTCGGGTTGGTGTAAGAATTCCTCGCTCGCGCTTCGGGTTGGTAAAAACACCAACCCGAACTCAGAAACCTGGAGCAGGAGTTAGATCATGAAGTCACGGGTTATCTCTTTCATCTCGCGATAGCCCCGCTTCACACATGTGAGGTTATCTTGAACGACCTGTTCGCCTCGTTTGCCAAAGTATTTTCGGAGGGCTTTTTCCACTCCGGCGTAGACTTGCTCTTCGTCCATATTGCTCTCCTGAGCATACGGAGTGAGCTTGAGGAACGCTCCGAGCAGTACGATGCCTTGCATACGCATTTGGAGGTCAGCGACAGATGCGACCTCGCGAGCGATGCGGACCATGTCCGCAAAGTAGATGCGGTAGTTTTTATCGCGGATGCGTTGCTTTTGATGTTGGGGAATTCTCGCCCAAACTTCTTGTGGATCGGAATACGGCGACTGCATAAACACCGCACCGCCATCCACAAGACCCTTGAGCGGATTTCCACTTAACAGGGCGTATGTGTCGTTGAGGACGATTAAGTCGACGTGTTCGAGTTCGCTGTGTGTATATATGTGAGAATCCGCAATCGTTAAATAGTAGGTTGTGGGTAACCCTTTCTTTTCCGAGCCGTACTTGGGATAGGCCTGCACGTCTTTTCCGAAGACGCTCCCTGCGATCGTGGCGATGACTTTGTTCGTTGTTACGGAACCAAATCCACCGACCGAATGGCCTCGCATGGAAAACCCACCTTTTGGTCGGAGGTCTGGGTCTTCCGCGGGTGTGAGTGCGAGTCGATGATCGATTCCAACACAGAAGTAGTGTTGGCTGTCCTCGATCATGTTGTTGAAGGCCGCGATGATGTGCGAAGGCCGGACGTCGCGGCTCCCGAGCCCCGCGGCTCCGTGATAGATGCGTGGTATACGATCTATCTGTTGCTGACCATTCTGGCCGCCGAGGGCATCGCAAAACGCGGCCTTGAGTTCGCGAGTGAGATGATTGCCCGTTGTGGAAAGTGGGTCATCCATACGCTCGAACACGGTCACGGCGACAGCATCTTTCAAGTGTTCGACTAAATGAGTTGCGGGGAATGGTCGAAACACGAATACATTGAGACAACCGGCGGCTATGCCTTTCTGATCACGAAGATAATCGACCGTTGCCTTGGCTGTCTCCATATAACAACCCATGCCGACGATGATATAGTCAGCATCATCACATCGATAAGGCTCGACGAAGCCATATTTACGACCCGTTTTTCGATAGAACTCATCAAAGGCATCTTCGAGAACACCTTCGATGCGGTCGTAATACCAACGCTGTGCGATTTTCCCTTTCATGTAGGAATCTTGGTTTTGGACCACACCAGACATAACTGGGTTCGCCGGGTCCATGAGGTTCACGAGGCGGTCTTCGGGCTTGCCGATGTAGTCCTTCATGAACTCCGGTTCGGGGAGTTTGACGGTCTCAACAGTGTGGGTCGTCAAGAAACCATCCTGGACATTGAAAAACGGTGTGGCTGTCGCTTCAGCAGTCCGACGGCAAATCAAACATAGGTCTCCGGCCTCCTGCGCATTGCGGGCGAACAACATGCCCCAACCACAATCGGCAACGCTCATCAAATCATCGTGACCAGCATGTACGTTGAGCCCCTGGCTCGTAAGAGCCCGAGCACCGATGTTCATAACTACGGGGAGGCGTTTGCCGGAAATCGTGTAGAGCACCTCCTTCATGAGGACGAGCCCCTGTCCCGACGTGAAATTCGTGACGCGTCCGCCTGCGACCGCAAAGCCCTCGCACACAGTCGCTGCGGAGTGTTCACTCTCGGGTTCGAAGAACATGAGGGAATCGCCCCACAAGTTCTTGACCCCGTTCATGACTGCGGCGTTGAACCCGCCTCCCATCGTCGTGGAACTCGTGATGGGATAGGCACCGGCAGCTTGACTAATGTGGGTTTCGACATGAACGACCGCTTCGGCACCATCGCACGTCGTCGGCACGCCGGGATATTCGAACTTGCCGTCGAACTGTTCCGATAGTGTTTGTGGGAGAGCAGTCCCCCGCTCTGGTGAAACTGTGCTCATGCTGGTCCTCTCTTGGGTTTACATGTTCAGGGCGGTCCTAACTGTTTGGTTTGTGCGCACATTGACCAAGCCACAACGCGTGTTGCGGAAAAGCGGCATGGAGTCAATGCGTGGGCGACGGGAATCTATCTATGGGCAACACAACGTGGAACCGGCGAGGACGTACTTCGCTGGTTGTTGCGAACGCAAGCTGTGTGAGTTGGGCGATTGATTGGTAATGGGCGAACGGGAAAACGTATATATCTATCTTGGCGTTCGAAATGGGCGATCATGAAAGAACTGTCAACTTCAGATATAACCGAAATGTGGTCGGGTTCCCAGAAGAATCTACATTTTCTTTCGGACTGGGTGTGTCAAATTTTTCTGGCAGCGGTCAAAAAGCATAGACACCCCTCATCCACAGTGTTATCTTTCTTGGCTTCCTCCCCGCTTGCGGGGAGAAGAGCTTTGACTTCCCTCGCCCCTTGGGGAGAGGGATCGAGGGTGAGGAGATTGTGTTGCCGGAAATATTTGCCGCACCCTTCGGACCGGGGATGAAAGAAGGTGTGATTGTTCCTCGGTCACGAGTGCGTCCTTTGGAAAGAGGCGAACTCAGGCGAAAGCCGGGCGGTTATCCACGACCGAAACGACACAACCCTGAATCGGATCGAAACGACGCGCGTAATCGGACAAAAGTGTTGCCGACGGATTTTCCGACAACACGCAGGGAGCGTTGTCGGCCATCTCCTTCGCTTCTTTCAAGCTCAGTCCGGTCACTTCTCTGATCACTTGGATGACTTGGATTTTATTGGAGCCGCACATTGTCAGCACCAAATAGTGGAGTTCGTCTGTCTCTAATTGAGAAGGGCCGAGGACCGGTTCCTGCGCAAGGGCGATTCGGGCAGTCGCGCCAACGGATTCGAGCCTGTCCCGGTCGCTGTTGACCGTTTCCCACATAAGATTTCCCTGGACCACGATTGGTCGGCGATAGAAGAGGTCCAAGGTCTCTTTCAACCCAAGTCCTGTGATCTCGCGAAGGACCTTGATGACTTTGATTTTTTCAGGCCCACTTTCTTCCAGGATCAAATCGAATCGGAAGGCGGCGCATTCCCGCCACTCTTTCGAGGTCAGTGGGATGAGTTGGGATAACCGGTTTCGGAGGGACGAGTTCGTTTGCGAATCCAAGTCCTTTACCACTTCTGTCTCGATCCGCAAATATTCGGCTTCGTCGGTCCTGCCGTTCTCTTCGAGCCAGTCGGCGTAGACGAGACGGACAGTCGAATCGACGGGGTTCGCGGCTATGGCGTTGAGGAGTGCGTTTTCATCGCTCATGGTCTTGCTCGCTCCAAAAAAAGAACTGTTGATCTGACAGGCGGCGCAGACCGCAGGTTCGGGACACCATAAGCATGATAACCGGAAGGGACTCTCAATCTTGTTTCACGTACTTATCGAACCACGTGAGCATTTCCCATAGAACGTGCTCGATACTTTCGCGAGCCCGATAGCCGTGGGTTTCGTGGGGCAGCATGACCAAACGAACGGTTCCGCCGTGTCCTTTGACGGCGTGGTACATTCGTTCGCTTTGCATGGGGAACGTACCGGGGTTATTATCTTCCTCGCCGTGGATGAGCAAAAGCGGCTTGTTGATCTTGTCGGCCTTCATGAAAGGGCTGAGGTTTTGATAGATGTCGGGAGCTTCCCAGAGTGTCCGCCGCTCTTGTTGGAATCCGAATGGAGTGAGCGTTCGGTTGTAGGCCCCGCTGCAGGCGATCCCGGCGCGGAAGAGATCGGAGTTCGCGAGAAGGTGAGCCGTCATGAATGCGCCGTAACTGTGGCCGCCGACGCCGACCCGTTGGCGGTCGAGGATGCCCATGTCGTCGGCCTTGTCGATTACCGCCTTCGCGCTCGAAACGATTTGTTCCAGGAATGTGTCGTTGGCCGTGGCGGGGTCGCCCACGACGGGTATTTTCGCGTCGTGGAGGACGATGTATCCCGCGAGCAAGTAAAACAAGTGGCTGGCTCCTCCGAAGATCGTGAAGCGATGGGGCGAGCCGGAGATTTGTCCGGCGACGCTTTCATCGACGTATTCCTTGGGGTAGGCCCAGACGACTCCGGGGCGACGTTGTCCGGGTTCGTAGTCGGGGGGATAGTAGACTCGGCAAGACAACTCGACCCCGTCCTCGCGCTGGTAGGTGATGATTTCTTTCTTGATCTTGCGGAGTTCGGGTGCCGGGTCGGTGTAGTGCGTTAATGCAATCGGCTCCGTTTGCTCGACCTTGTGGAGCATGATGTTTGGCGGTTCGATCAACGATTCGCGACGAGTCAGGAACTCACTCGCGTCCATTTTGAGTAGCGCGATGGGTCGTTCGAACATGCCGGGTTCGCAGCGGAACAGTCTGCGTGTTTCGAACGTGTCGAGGTCCATCGAGTCGAGGAATGGGAGATCGCCTTCCGGAGTGGCTCCGTCGCCGATGAGGTACACAGTGTTCTCGTGTTGCCAAATGACGCGGTCGCCGTTCTCCAACCGACGCATCACGAGTCCACCGGGACTCGCGTATTTTTCGTGAACGGACATGTCCCAGATCGTGGACGTGGGTTTTTCGGGGTTTTGGGTGTAGACGACGAAGGTACGTTTCCAGCGTTTGTCGCGGTCGTACTCACGAATGAAGGCGAGTCCCTTTTCGCCCCATGTCAGGCCAGCCAAGCGATGTTTTGTGCGGAGCCATTCTTCCGGCGTTGTGGTGAATGGGGCGGGCAAACGCAGGAGTTTGTCGCGGTGTTCGGCCTCCTGGTTTGGGTCGCCACCGTCGAGGGCCTCGACCCAGACCAACATCGGGTTGGTATCCTCAAGGCCGGGTTGCCAATGGGCATATCGTGGACCGGTGGGAACGCCTTCGATCGGGATTTCTTCCGCGAGGGGCAAGTCGGCGAGTTCGAAGACGACGTTTCCGTCGAGATCCCACACTTCGACTTTTTTTGGGAATCGCGATGCCGGGAATAAATACGAGTAAGGTCGGCGATTGCGGACGACGAGAAGGTATTTGCCGTCGGGTGAGGGATCGGCGTCGCGAAAGAGTCCGGAGGGGCCGACGGGAGTGACGGCTTTTGTCTCGGTGTCGATCAGGACAAGTTGCGACGTGCAGTAATACTCGAAAAGATTCTCGTCATGGCGATCCTTGAGCAAGTCTTGGTACGTGCGGACCGGCGAGACTTTTCCGGAACTCTCCATCACGCGTGGTCCGGAAGGGACTTCGGGAGGGGTCGGCTTGGGGCCACGATTGGGAGGCACGATCTGACACAAGAGTGTTTTTCCGTCGGGCATCCATTGATAGGGTTCGCCGAAGGCGGCGTTGATCTGGATGCCCGGAAAGACTTCGAACTCGCCGGTGTCGGTGTTGCAGAGACCCAGTTGGATGGCGTCGTGGGCAGTCTGGAGGAAGGCGAGCGTGTGGGCCGTCGGCGACCACATGAGCGAACCAATTTTGGAGCCCTCGGGGAGGTCGAGATTTCGGATCAGCGTTTGTTGTCGCTCCGGAGGCTTTCCGCTGCTTCGCAGCAAAGGCCCGCTTGGCTCATTTCCGTCAGGTAAATCGAGAACCGACAGTTCTGCGATGTGGGGGTGAACGCGAGGACCATTCGTTTGGGGGTTGAGCCGAAAACCGGCAATTCGCAAAGTTGGCTGGGCGAGGTCGGAGATGTGTAGGTATCGCTCTCCTCGGTAGAGCAAGGCCTGTTTCCGTGAGGGGCTGATCCAGACCGATGGTGGCAAGGGAGCGTCGAGAATGCGGCGTATGATTTCGGGTGCCGTTTGAAAGAAGATTTCGCTGGGGGATTCGGTGTTTTCCATGCCCGGTGTCTCTGTGTGTATCGCTCTGAGTTTGAAAATGCTATCGAGTGCGGCGACGGGAAGACTTTTTTCCGAACTTTTTCCCGATAAACAGACAATTTTCGATGTCGGAATCCTACTATCTTATGGAGGCGCTCCGGAAAGGTGGATGATTCTCGAAAGGTGGAAGGCGGAAGATTGAAAAGAGTCTCACGCTAAGGCGCGAAGGGGCGAAGGGGAAAAGGCAAAGGGCTCGTTGTCTGGTTTTTTTGGTTGGGCTTAGCCCGACTCGGGGAACGCAAGTCGGGCCACGAATGCGCAAACACCCGAAAAATCTTTTTCGCGGGGGCGAACGGATCAACAAGGGTCGGGTTTATGTTTGTTCGGAGAGTGTCGTCTTTCGCTCCGCGAAAGAACGCCTTTGTGGTGGTTTTTCGAATCCGAGGTGCGAAATGTGTACGCAAAAAGCGCAAAATGAGGTGTAGGAGTTTTTACGCTTTTTGAGTACGTATTTTGGGAGTTCGGGTCGCATTTTCGAAAGGTCGGTTTTCAAACGGAAGGTCCAAAACACATACACAAAAAACACAAAAATACCCAACGTCTGATTTTTGTGTTTTTTGTGTACCGAATTTCCCGTCCCCGTCTCGAATTTGGGA
>CAYYUU010000036.1:0-15926 GCA_964474955.1 uncultured Alcaligenaceae bacterium
TCCACGGCGAAGATGTGTTTGGGTTCATCGAGGGCGTAATCGAGGACGTTACACCCCGCCGACGTGATGACCATGATGACGTCGTCGGGACCAAGTTTCATGGCTTGGCGGTCGAGCCGTGGGTCCTCCCAACAGGTGTTGTAGATCAGGTTATTTTTATGAACCAAGTTGAACAGCCTGTGGCTGATCCAATCGCCTATTTTCATCCTGGCCTCGTGACGGTGGTGTTTTTGGTCGAATGGCGCAGTGCACAAAGGAGTCACACCAACTATTAGACGGCTATTGTAGTAATTATCGTGGAAAAATCCGCACCGACAACGGTTGAGGTTTGGAGAGGCGGAAAACGGCTTGGTGAGGTTTGGTTGGTCTCAGAATTTCGGATACGATGGAAGTTGTGACCGCCGGCTTGAACTGCCAGGGGTTGTGTACCAGAACACTTGCAAGAAGCAAAGGACAGGGGGAAGCCTCGTCGCCCTGATTGATCTTGGTTGCTTCGAGGATGAATCTGATGTTTGAGAAAATCGTGACCACCGTTCCCCTGTCGCAAGGGGATATTTTGGACGGTTGTCTTATTTTTTTCGACGCCAGACTCCAAATAAAACCGTATCCGCCACAGACGTGGGAAATACGGAAGACATGGAAAATCCACTCGTCTTCAGCGTTCGCCAAGGTGTGCGAGGTCTCGCCAGCCATTGATTCAACCTCTGAATTAGATAAGAAACTTTGTGCCGCGTTTGTGTCTGGTCGGAACTGGTCGGCCAACGAATCGAATAATTGACTTTGTCTATCTTGGGAGAAGCGAATGCTCCGTATCGGCATTTGTGTACTGGGCCTCACTCTGTGCGCACTCTCTGTTCGTGCAGACGATTGGCCACAGTTTCGTGGGCCGAATAGCAACATGGTGACGACCCAAAAGAACCTTCCCTGGAAATGGGACCAAACCAAAAACGTTGTGTGGAAATACAAGGTTCCCGGTCGTGGTTGGTCGGCTCCGGTCGTGTCCGGCGAGAACGTGTTCGTGACCACCGCAGTGTTGGATCGTGAACTGCCCGAAGAGCAAGGTGCGGGACAGAAAAAGAAGAAAGGGAAAAAAGGCAAGAAAGGGTATCGCCGCACGATCCCGAACGCCATCTATCGTTGGGAGATACATTGTCTTGATCTGGCGACCGGGAAAAAGTTGTGGAAGGCCGTTGCCTTCAAGGCTAGGCCCCGCATGCCGATTCATGCGAGTAACACCTACGCCAGCGAAACTCCAGTCACAGATGGCAAGCACGTTTACGCGTATTTCGGAATGATGGGCGCCGTCTGTTATGACTTCCAAGGCAACGAAGTTTGGAAGAAAGATCTCGGCGCGTATCCGATGAAGGCTGGTTGGGGGACGTCGAGTGCGCCAGCCTTGCACAATGGTTTGCTATATCTCCAGATCGATAATGAGGAAAAATCGTTTTTGGTTGCGTTGGATAAAAAGACGGGAAAGCAACGCTGGCGTGTCACTCGCGAAGAATCTTCGACGTGGGGAACTCCGATCATTTGGAGGAACAGCAAACGAACAGAACTTGTCGCTGGCGGAAACAAAAAAGTTCGTTCTTACGATCCTGCCACGGGCAAACTGCTTTGGGAGTTGGGCATGGGGCTCGGTGGCGGTCGAAGCCCGAACTCGGCCACGCCGGTTGGTGACGTCTTGTATGTTGGGAACGAAGAGCGGAATAAGGGTCGCCCATCCGATGGTGGCGGAATCCTGTTTGCCGTCAAGGCAGGAGCCACCGGAGACATTACTCCGGCGAAGGGAGAATCGAAAAGTGCGGGAGTCCTGTGGTCACACAAAAAAGCTGGTTGTGCGATGGCTTCTCCGCTCGTCTATCGCGGTTACGTCTACGTGTTGCAACGTCGAATCGGGATCGTGAATTGCTACAACGCCAAAACGGGTAAGGTTGCGTATCAAAAACGCTTGTTCAATGCACCAGCGTTCTGGGCGTCACCTTGGGCCTACGACGGAAAGATCTTTTGTCTGGATAGCACCGGCACGACGCATGTTCTCCAAGCGGGACCTAACTACAAACAAGTGGCGGCCAATCCGCTCAACGAAAAATGCTGGGCGACTCCCGCCATTGCGGATGGGAAGTTGTTGATCCGAGGTGCGAGTCATTTGTATTGTGTCGCGGCGAAGTAGGCAAAGTGTTCCAAGCATGAGGAATCGTGTTTTGGTATAGTTTTGATAGTTGCTTTTCGCGGAGCGAAAAGAATGCAAAGACAAAGAACTTTTCGCGGAGCGAAAAGCAACCTTCTCAAATCCGACCCCAAAAACACTCACTTGCTATCAACGATCAACGTAACGGGGCCATCGTTGACGGGTTCGACTTGCATCGAGGCCCCGAATTGTCCTTCTCGACAAGGATGTCGTTCAAGAGGTGAAATCATGGCTCAGGGTACTGTCCTTCCAGTTGCAAAATCGCTTTACTTATGCGATGGCCATTAGGGTTTTACTGGGGGCAAGATCGATTTGATGGGAATATTTGATAGCATCGCCGTTCCGAGTTATCCCTTCATTCAGCCTTATTTTGTTGTGTTTGCTCGGCGTAAGCAAGGTTGTGGGAGTCTGTCATTTTGGGTCGAAATTCGATTTGCGATTACGAGTCAGTTGCTTACATCCAGCCATATAAACTGGCTTGTGTTCCCCAACCGAGATATTGTTGTCAACATGGCGATGACCATGAACGGTGTATCCTTTCCCAGAGCTGGGCTGTATCTGGTAGAATTGTTTATTGAGAATCAGTGGGTCGCCGATACAACGTTGGAACTCAAATGAAGGAGTGCATCATGCAACCAAATCAACCAAATCAACCAAATCCTTATCATCTCCCCAATACCTTCAGCAACGCCGAACTCCAAGTTTTCGAATCGGAGGCTCTTTCTCCTGACGATCCCGAAGTCAAAAACCGAGTTCGTAAAAGTCGTCCAAAAGACCGGCCATCTCCTCCAACAGAGAAGAACAACGAATAAGCGTTGTTCACTTGCTATCGACGATTAACGTAACGGGGCCGTCATTGACGAGTTCGACTTGCATCGAGGCCCCAAATTGTCCTGTCTCGACCGGAACGCCATGGGCTCGCACGCCGTTGATGAATGCTTCGTATAATGGAATCGCGATTCCTGGCTGAGCCGCGTCGATGAAGCTTGGGCGGCGACCTTTTTGAGCGTTGCCGTAAAGAGTGAACTGGCTCACGACCAGGATTCCACCTCCCACGTCTACCACATCTCGGTTCATCTTGCCTGCGTCGTCTTCGAAGACGCGTAACCCAACGACTTTATCGGCCAACCATTTCGCGTTCTCGGATGTGTCGTCGTGGGTGATTCCAAGAAGCACCAAAAGGCCCCGTTCGATTTGCCCAACGATTTCAGCATCGACTGTGACGCTCGCTCTCGAAACTCTTTGGATTAACATTCGCATGAGCGAAACCTCTTCTTTGTGATGTCTTTCCAAGAATGACGACGAGCGCCCTCGGAATGGATCATAGGCGAATAGACTTTTGTATTTTCGCCATCCCACGGCCTCACGACCGTGGCTACAATACGTCGCCGCTCCGCGGCTTCCCACACTCTGACCGACAAATACAAACGTTCCTCTTGCAGCCATGGGGTCTGCGGGTCACAATACTAATGCTGTGTGAGGATTCCAGACCCGAGAGGTGTCGGCGTGCCGATACTTCGCAACTCGTGCCCGATGCGTCCATGGATAGCCAGCAGGTGCTCAACGTCGTGAACAAACTCGGGTTATTACCGGGTGCGGAGAAGGTGCAGGCCGAAGTTCGGCAACTGCAAACTCAAATCTCCGACGGAAAGGCGTTCACGGGAGAGTTGTTGAAGCGGGATTTGCTGACGCCTTATCAAGCCAACCAAATTCTGATGGGCACCGGAGCATACCTTCGCGTCGGGCCGTATTTGATTTTGGAGCGGCTGGGCGAAGGAGCTATGGGGCAAGTCTTTAAAGCCCGCCACTCGACATCAGGCCAGGTCGAAGCCGTCAAGGTCATCCGCAAAGAACACGTCACAAACACCACAGCCGTCAAACGATTTTTACGAGAAGTCGAAGCTGCGTCCAAGCTGAACCATCCGAACGTCGTCGGCGGTCACGATGCGACCCAGGCAGACGGGACGTATTATTTCGTGATGCAGTTGCTCAATGGGCTGACGCTCTCGCAATATGTCAAGAAGCACGGGCCGCTCGAAGCCGAACAAGCGTGCGATTATATGTTGCAGACGGCTTTGGGACTTGAGCACATTTTCCAGGCCGGAATGGTCCACCGGGACGTGAAGCCGAGTAACTTGATGGTGCTCGTCCCCGACAAGAACAAGAAGGTGACACCGTCGAATTCCCCTAATTCGAGTATTTCCAATCCCGGCGCGAACAGCCGATGGGGCCAGATCAAACTTTTGGACTTGGGGATCGCCAGGTTGAATGAGGAAACGGAAGCATCCGGGACGTCTGGCCAGCTGACGCAGCTCGGAACCGTGATCGGGACTGCCGAACACATGGCACCCGAGCAAGCCCTTTGTGGTTCGTCCGCCGATACTCGAAGCGATATCTATAGTCTGGGCTGTACGTTTTATTACGCATTGGCTGCACGTCCCCCGTTCACGGGGAACAATAGCGTCGACATTATGCTCAAGCACCAACTCGAGACTCCGCCGCCAATAACGAATTTCCGCCAAGACGTTCCCCAAACTGTGCTGGCGATTCTGGAAAAGATGATGGCCAAAAAGCCGGATGACCGCTACCAAACACCGCTCGAAGTCGCAACCGCGCTCCAGGAAGTCCTCACGATGGGGAAAACGGCTTCGGCGTCCGTAGCGGCTGCTTCACAACAAGTTCCCATTGCCCAACTGCTCACTCCGCAAGCCGACCAACAAGCGGCCCCGGTGGCTCCGGCTTCCGCACCGCAAGCGCGTTACGCACAGCCAGTTCAGGCTGGCTCGCAAATGGCCCCGACGTCTCCTCCGCTGGCCCAACCGGTCGCCGCACAACATGTGGCCCCTTCGGCCGAATTCGCTTTCCAAGATCGAGTCGTGGAACAGAACCTTCAACCCTACCAACACCAACACACCCGGCACGGGCTTTTCGTTTTTCTCGTGTTGGGAGGTATTTGTATTGCCTTCTTCGCGACGATGATTTTGTTATGGGCTTTGAGTTAGAGCTTCCCATTCGAAACAGTTTTCAGCAAGGATAGATTGATGGCTGATTTGACTCCTCACCAGCAAAAAATCGTCAAGCGTTATTACAACAACCTCGACGCGGTCAAGCTCCAACGCTTGCAAGAACTCGTCACGGAGTTGTATCTCGCCGAAGGAAAGAAACGGACCAAGTATTGGAATGATGCGAAGAAGGCGATGGAACAAATCGGTGTACCACAATCGCGAATCGATGTTCTGGTGAAAGAGGATAAGCCGGAAATGCTCGCGGAGTTGGTGAAAGAGTTGTATGCGAAGAAGAAATAAAAGGGGTGGTCCCCTTGCGCTTTGGGTGGTTTTTACACCAACCCGAAGCGCAAGCGAGGACAAAACAAATACCAACCCGAAGCGCGAGCGAGGACAAAACAAAACAAAGGCAACGGCACACGGAGTGTGCCTACTACTTAATCAAACGTTACTTTCAACTCTTTATCTTTGGCAGGTCGGATACCTTTCATGGTTCGCATCTTTTTCGTTCCCTGCTCTCCCGCTTTTATCGTGTAAGTCGCGTCCTTCTGGAAGACCTTGGGACGGAAACTCGTTCCTCGAATGCGGAGCGTGTATTCGATCTCTTTGGTCTTCTCGTTGATGACCTGCACGACAGGATTTTTCATTCCTTTGACGACTACCTTTGGCAAATACGCTACGGCCTTGCGTCCGTAGTTGTCGAGCATCGAAATTGTCATCGGCCAACCGGGAAACTGATTCATCTTCTTGGGTTTCGAGACGTCGACGAGAAGTTTGTAACACTCCATCGTGATCGTTTGCTTTTCGCGGTTGAAACGCACAATGCCGTAGCCTGACGCTTTGTCGTGGAGAGATTTCAAGCGACCCTTGCGGTATTTCTCTTCCGGGATGGCAATGGCATAAACGCGGATGAGGTTTTTGAATCCGTCTTTGTAGTCGCCAGTGTTCGCGCGGCCTTCGATTCGATTCTTGACGGGCAGACCTTCCTTGTCTGGTTGCCAACGACGTGGATAGAAGTTGGCGATGCTTGGGACGCAAAACGAGTAACACGCGTCGCCCTGTTCTTTGATGCCGTGGTGAACGATCGAGGCAAGGTGTTGGTCGCCGGCGAGGTGCAGAGCGAAGCCGCGTCGGATGGCGTCGAGGGCTCGGTTGCGTCCGGACTGTGGCCATCCACCCGAATCGAGGTCGGCGACGAGATAGGTTCGGTTGGCACCATGATAGTTGGCCAGGTTGCAGAAGATCGTTTGCGAACAAACGCACTGCATGTCCACGCCGCGCCAGTCGGCGGCCCACTTCTTCAAGAATTTGAGTTGTCGTTCGCCGAGCAGTTTCAGGCCAGGCTTGTCGAGTTTGCTGACGTCGTACTTGGGATCTTTCAGGTGGTCGGGTCGACCGCCCCACGTTGCGACGGTGCCGCGTGGGCCCGACTTGAACATTCGGTCGGCGATGACGGCGAAGCTGATTCGTCCGTAGAGCATGTCGGTGTAGTAAACCGTGATGCCTTGCTTGATCGGCGTGGGATCATAGGCGTCGGGAAGGTTGCCCGTTTGAGTTCGGTGGACGACGTTGACCATTTGCCACGGTTGCGCGTAGCCGCCCGCTTCGTGTTTGGCCATCGTGATTTTGTTGCCACCATTGCCCCAGATGTTCCCCTGATAGACGTCGTGGTCGTCGGGAATGGCGATGGATGGGCGGTCTTTCATGAGGTCGCCGAACGCGAGCCCGGCCAGATACCACTTGCGGAGATAGTTGAGAATCGAACGCAAGTATGGCGTGCGAATAATGCCATAGCCGCCGACGTTTTCGTAGATGTTGTCACCCGAGAAGAAGAGAACGTCGGGGTTATGGAACTTGACGTTCTTGGCGAGTTGGACGTTCGGAAACGCATAGTCGGCGTTCCCGGTGAACGCGGCGACGACAATCGATTTCTTCTTGACCGGGTCTTTGCGCACGGTTCCGGTGTAATAGACTTCCTTCTTGGTCCCATCTTTATCGATGGATGTGTATGCAATTCGATAGGGGATATCTTTTTTGTCGTTCCACTTCTGAACTTTGAACAACGCCGTTCGAGATAGTTCTTCGATCTTCTCCTCGGCGATGGTTTTCCAGTCGTCGCCTTTTTTGATTTGCAGTCGGACTTTTTGCGAATCTTTCTTGCCGATGGGCGGCATCATGACATTCATCTTCATCGTGCCGCGACTGAGCGTGTACATAGACCAAAGGATCGGTCCGTAGGCCCGGTCGTTGTGCTCCTCGACTTTTTCGCCGCTGACTTTCCACTCTTTGAACCAGAATTGAGCACCACCGTTTCGTCGGCGTGGCGGGAGTTTGTGGTTGGTCGCAAGAGCGATGTTGCCGTAGAGCACGTTCGCCGGAACGGAATCGAGTTCCACCTTGGCGACTGGGTCCTTGGACTTTGGCAAACGCGCCGCGAGGGTGATGCGGTAAGTCTTTTTATCCTTGTTCAAGAGGGCTCGCAACGAGAGAGTCACGCCGTTGGCCATCTTGGCCGGAGCAACGACTTTCGGAGCCGTTTTGCTTCCGAGGAAGAGAGTGCCGTTCGCGGTGATCCCGGCGTCGAGACCTTTTGGCCCTCGAATGAGCCATCCACGGTAGTCGTCGATCTCCGGATCGTGAATGCCGATTCGAAATCCGGCGGACCCTTTCGTTTTTCCTTTGCCGATTCGGCCCAGCGTCACGCTCGTGAAGAAATCGCCTTTCTTTTTGCCGAGTTGTCGAGTCAGGAGTTGGACGTTGCGTTGTCCGCCGGGAGTGATGCACTCGAGCCGACCGTCTTTGACTTGCCAATCCTCCATCGGGTTGGCCCAGTATTGCTCGCCGATCCAGACCCGATCGTGCGTTTTGGCGAATCGGCTTCGAAAATCGGCGGCGTGGAGTGACACCGTGCTGACACTCAGACCCACCAATAAACAGGAGAGGAAGAGAAATCGTTTCATGGAAGCTACCTTTCAGAATCGAATGTTGTATTTCGCATTGTAGTCGAGGGCCGAGGACGAAACCACAACTTGAAGGGGGTAGTTTTTCGAGGCGAAATGGAGAAGCCAACCTCTCTGGGAAACGTTACTCCGGTTTGGTATGCTGGGCCGAAAAGAGTAAAACAAAACAAACGAGAGAAAGGAGACAAGAGTCAAGAGACAAGAGTCAAAAATAAAACTACCAGAGCGGCAGTGAGCTGCAGCACTCCAAAATAAACACCAAGACAGGCGTCCTTTCGCGGAGTGAAAGGCGACACTCAAAAACAACGACCAAACCAGAACGAATTTCGCGTTGCTTGACAAAGTTTTTTGGACAGGTTTGCAAACTTGGCCTAAGTTCGAGCACTCCAACATTCCAACCATTTCCAACTCGCCAGCGAGGTCAAGTTATGACAGCCCAGCTCTGGTACTACCTCATCGATCAAGAGCAACAACCTCCCGTCACGTTTGAAGAACTCCAACAACTTGCGACGGACGGGATGTTGGCGCCGACAGACCTCGTTTGGACTCAAGGTATGGGCGTCTGGCTCGAAGCGGGGAAGATCAAAAAGTTGTTTCCCTCAGGAGTGCCACAAGCAAAGCCGACGAGCACAAAGCCAGCGGCAACGCCAGCCCAGCCTGTTCCGAACCAAGAGCAGACGCTTGGGCGGCGTCGAAGGCGTGGCATTGGTTCGTCGGAGTCCTCTCCAGAAACGAGGACTTCGAGATCCCAATCATCGCGAACGGGAGAGAACGCCGAAGAGAAGTCGATTCCCTGGGACGACGTTTCGAAGGACCAGGAAGAACGACCCAAGCGTCGCGAGTCTCAGTCTCGTGGGCGGAGACCTATTTCGAAGAATGGCCGAAATAACAAGGCTCTGGTGATAGCCGGGGTCGCAGGAGGCACGTTGTTTTTTCTGTTGCTCGGGGTCGTGGTCTTGTTCATGAGCCTGTCCTCGGGCCAGCCCAAGGCCAAACAACAGGCGGGCGGAGCCAACAACCCAAACAACACGAACAACGGAAAGAATTCCCCAAATGACGCCGCGAAAGTCGCTGTCCAAGAGATTGCCTTGAACAAGGGGAGCGGGGTCGTTGAGGACGGACTCGCCCGCAAGCAACTCCGGGACTATCAAGTCACTCTCCGGGCCAACAAGCAGTATTTCGTCTCTGTTTCTTCCACCAGCCGACTCGACCCCAAATTTGAGTGGGGTTTGTCTTCCGATTTCGACAATACTTATCCTCCTCCACCGCTCGGACCGACGGCCAAATCGTATGCCTTACTCACCCCGTCGAAGACCGACAAGTATCGGTTTCGCGTTGGCGGGGATCCATCTCAGGAAGGCGATTTCCGGTTCGCCGTCGCACTGTATGAAAAAAAGGATCTTGTTTGGAACAAGGACATTGCCGAGATCAAGGGTCTCTTGCTCCCAGGCCAAGACAGCGTCTACAAGTTGCGAATGCCGTCCGGGGCTCGGTACACCGTCGACCTCGTCAGCACAAACTTTGACGCATATCTGGAAATGACTTCGACCGACAAGTCGGACTCCAATACGTACCGCGACGACCATAGTGGACCCGGACGCAATGCACGGATCACGTTGACGCCGAAAAAAGGTGGTGAGTACTGCATCGTCGCACGCGACCGGAATCGAAGAGGGAGAGGAAAGTTTACGTTGCGGATCGAGAAAGAAGTTTTCCCCATCCTGGCTCTCGACGAACAAAACACGGTCGAGGTCAAAGGGCGCATCAGGAACGGAAAGTGGATGTACCATTATGCCCATCTCGAGAAGGGCGTGCGGTATCTGATCGACCTGAAGAGCAAAGAAATCGACAGTTGGATCGAGGTCCGTTCGCTCGAGGGGAGACAGCTCGCCTACGACGACAACAACGGCGGAGGACGCGACGCCCGCGTCGTGTTCGTCCCACAAGAGACGAAGAAATATTTCATTGCCGCCGTCGCTCGTCCCTCGACGCCCAATGGGAACTGGACCCTGAAGGTCACCAAGGAGACATTCCAACTCCTTTCTCTCAAGGGAGGAAAAGCCCTGGTCCAAGGCAAGGTATCTCCCCGATGGGTCCAATCGTACGAGATCCCATTAAAAACCGGCGAAAGTTACGATTTCTATTTGAAACCTACGTCCGGGAAACGACTCACGTTGACCGTCGGGGCAAAGGACGAACCCGTGAAAACACTCCTCAATCGGACCAGTGGGTATCGGTCGACCGATACGATCCGCCTGGGCTTCGACCCGAAAAAAACGGGGAATTATCTTCTCAGGCTCGGCGGGGAAAAGGGAGGATCGTTCCGACTCCGGGTTGTCCAGGACGTCCCGACGAAGTTGGCTTTCGGAAAAGACGGGAAATTCACAACGACAAACAAATATGCGGATAAGCCCGAGAAGTCGTACTCGGTTCGGCTGGAAAAAGACTCCCTCTATAATTTCATCGCGGCCGGTCACAATGGCGACTATCTGGAGGTCTTGCCTCCGATTGGCGTGGAACTGCCCAAAGCCTTAAGCGCCCAACGAGGCGGGAGGTCTCAACTTACTTTCGTTCCGACCAAAGGCGGAGACTATCGAATCCGGGTGAAGAATCGCTGGAACCGAATGAAACAGCCCTTCGTCTTTTCGGGGACCAGGGAAGTGCTCCACGAGGTTGCTTTGAAAAACAAGAAGGGCGAAGTAACGTTCTCCCTTCCGCCCCGTGGGACAAAGGCTGTACTTGTCCCGCTCGTCGCGAAAAAACGCTACGACGTTGTTCTCGAGCACGAACCCAATGAGATGGCCACGATGTGGATCTATGCTGAGGATCTCTCTCGCTCCATTTTCCACCGAGACATTTCCCCGCGGAGCAAATCGCCAGCGTACATGCTCGTCACGACCGAGCACACGGCCAAGCACGTTTTACGGGTGAAGTCCGATGGCGGTGGGAACTACAAGCTCCGCGTCTCGCCCCATCCGGTTCGGAAATTGTCGCTCGATAAATCTGGCAAAGCCAAAACGGAAGGCGACTATACAGATGCCCCCGAGAGGACCCATTCCATCCGACTGGAAAAAGACGTTTGGTACGACCTGGAGTTGGACACGAACGGAGTTCGGAGCTACCTGCACGTGTACCATAAGGGAAGACGTATCCAAACAGGCTCGACCAGCGGGAAGGAGACTGCCCACGTCACATTTGCCCCGCAAGCAACGGACGATTACGAGATTCGAGCTGTCCACTCTGACCAGCATTGCGAGGGCAAGTTTATCCTTCGGGCTCAGAAGAAAAAAATTCCAGCCATTGTGTTTGGCGCCGGTGGCGAGGCCAAATTTGCTTCCAAGATCGATCGACGAGCAACCCACGTTATGTCAGTCGACCTCAAGGCCGGAACGACTTACGAATTGTCTCTCACAAATAAAGGGCCGTTCCGCCTCAGTGCGACGGTTTCCGACGCTTCGGTCCCTCACCGGATTTTGTACCGCGCGACGTCCCAGAGGATCGGCCGACCGAAAAAAGTAGTGCGCGTGACGCCGATCCGGTCATCAAAGTACCTCATCGTCGTGGACGGCGGTCTTGGTGGAGATTATGCATTGACGATTCAAAAGGAGGAAATGGAAGAAAGGTCGAAAGAGGAAGGCAGAAAAACCTCGCGCGGAGGCGCGGAAGAGTAAGCTCCGAAACGCAAAATTTATAAGTGTCCGGTCTGCGGAGGTCGTTCTTTCGTAGGGTGGGCCTTCGCTTAGCTGAGGCTCCGCTTGCCCCACCCTCCACGAAAGACAACAACCGGACATTCCTTTATTTCGCGTGCACCAGCTTTCTCAAACTTTCTCCGGCAGCTACAGTTTCGATCACCGAATCCCGGGGCCTCCGAGGTACTGCGTGTACTCGGATCGATCCACTGCCGCGCGGAGCTTTGCGGGCTCGAAGACCAAATCACGATTCAGTTCGTCCTTAGTGAAGATTTTGCCAAATTTCACCAGGAATGTCTTGGGCTTGAGATGACCTTGGAGATGCCGGAGGCCAGCGATTTCTTCATCGGTCCGATAACGGGCGGGGTATCCAGCAGGCGTCTCGTTGATGTACTTCGTCAGGCGTCGCTGGATGACCAACATGACGAGCGGCCCAACCTCTTTATCCTTGATGTCCTTCTTTGTGAAGCCAACATCGGGGTTCGGAACTTTCGGAGAGTACGGTGCCTTGCCCATCAATAGATCTATGTCCTTCGGAGTGAGCCGTTTCGACCAGTGAAGGTCCGTGGGAATCGCGCCGTTCTTATTCGGCTCGATCAGGCCAAGGTTGTAGGCGTATTGATATTTCTTGGCATCACGAATGAATATGGGGAGATAAGGGTCTGCATCGTCGAGCCACTTCTTGCAGCTTTTTGGCAGTTCTGCAGGCGGCATTCCGACGATACCACCGAGCCCCACGAGGTTTCCATTAACACCTCCGCCAATGCCACCGATGCCACCAATACCACCAATACCACCAATACCACCGATGCCACCAATACCGCCAATACCACCGCTGCCGCCGCTGCCGCCAATGAAGCCAATACCACAAGGACCGCCACAAATCCCGAGATTGGGAGGAGGCATGAATCCAGGATTCGCCGCGAGGCTTTCCGCCGTGAGCAAACTCGGAATCCAGCTGAACTGGTAACTCAACGATCCGGGCATGTCCATCTTTCTCGGAGCCTGGACGTAAAAAACGATATGTGTCTTGTTACTCGCAGAGGGGTGAGTCATCTTGAGAGGAAAGACCAACTTGTCGGATCGAAACGTTAATCGGAATGGTGAAATCGTCCCGCGATATGTTCCTTCGATGTTCTTTTTCAATCCCTTAACGTTGACTTTCACGACCGTGAACACCCACTTCTTTTTCGCGTAATGCTCAATAGCGGCGAGTTGGGATTGGCCCGAGTACCCATTCCGTTTCAACCACTGCAAGACGGCTTTCGGTTCATTAACTTTGAGAACTTGGATGCTCGCCGGACCAACTTCTTCTTTGCCAATGACTTGAACTTTTTTCTCCGGGTCGTCCTTCTTCGACTGATTCAGCGCTTCGAGGAGGGCAGGCTTCCCAGGACCTCCGCCCCCATTGATGAACCCACCCGCTCCTTGATCCTCGGGTTGTGATGCTTGCTCCAGAAGTTTGGAATGGGGATACTGACTGGTCGTCAAAGTTGTGAAGACATCCAAATGGTCAAAAAACCCCTTGGGCAATGTCGAAATCTTCGGCTTGGTGGGTGTGGGAATCAGTAGAACAAAATCCTTCTGGCTCGTCTCGAAAGTCGATCGGACGGTGATGCTTTCGGTTTTCGTCTCTGGATCCCAATCGAGGAAAACTTGGCAGGCAGGCTGAATGACAGTCCCACCTAGTGGTTGTTTTGGAGTGGCTTCGGCTTGGTTGTCACCGAACAGTCCGACGGCTGCATCGGCCAAAGATGGAACGGCAAAGCGCAACGCGAACAGCAAGACGATGGCACAAAACCATCGGCGCTGTGTTCTGCGAAGTCGTGCGTCCGCAGTAAATACTTTGTCCGGACTCCCAAGAAGGTGGGAACTTTGGTTTGACATGAAGGGTGGCCCTCTTACGAAACAGCTTGCTGCGAATCGAGCAAGCTTCCCCAATAAACGCCCTGCCTCGGTGCCTGATTGCGGGTGGACCAAAATTAACTGTAGCGAGCTTTCCGGCTGCCGTCGAGCAGATTTTGGAGAAAACGAAAGTGAGTGTCTGAAGTGACGTCCATGTCATCCAGCGAACGAACCCCTGCAATTCTCGGTGGTATTCCAATTAACCCGGATGGACCACCTTCGTGGCCAATCCCCGATCCGGATGTTTTTGCGGCATTGCAAAAAGCCTACGATAACGGCTCTTGGGGGCGATACCATGGGGGGCTCGTTTCTGAACTCGAGACCCATTTGGCGGAGTATCATCAAGTCCGTCACGCATTGACTTGTGGGAGCGGAACGGCGGCGGTCGAAGCCGCCCTTCGAGTCTTGGATGTGGTGCCAGGAGATGAGGTGATTCTCGCGGCGTATGATTATCCCGGGAACTTTCTTTCTGTTCATGCCCTTGGAGCACAACCTGTGCTCTTGGACTTAGATCCGGAGAATTGGAATCTGGATGTTCGCAAGGTTGCCGATGCCATTTCGGACAAAACCAAGGCGATCCTCGCGGCCCACATTCATGGGGGAATTGTCCCCATGTTGCAATTGTCAGAAATTGCGAAAGAGCGAAACATCCCTGTCGTCGAAGATGCGGCGCAAGCAACAGGGGCCATGATCGAAGGACGCCTAGCGGGTACGTGGGGAGATCTCGGCGTCATCAGTTTCGGCGGATCGAAGTTAGTCACAGCAGGCCGCGGCGGAGCCGTTCTCACCAACGAAGGGCGATTGCACCAACGTTTGAAGCTTCACTTCATCCACGGGAATCATATCTCGCCTCTTTCAGAACTTCAGGCGGCCGTCATCTTTCCGCAACTCGAAAAGCTGCAAGCCCGAAATATCTATCGGCACAGCCAAGTCGAGGCGCTTCGCGAAAATCTCTCCGACATCCCCGGGGTGCAAATCTTTGGGAACCGCCAAACCGAGTGTGTCCCGAGTTATTACAAGTTAGGATTTCAATTCGATGCCGCGGAGTTTGGGGTCCCGCGACAAGTCATTGTGGCAGCATTGCGAGCCGAAGGTTTTGCGTTCGATGAGGGTTTCCGCGCCTTGCACGTGGGTCGTTCGTCGAAACGATATCGGGCTTGTGACGACCTGCAAGAAGCCACCAAGGCTCATCATGGAATAGTGACCCTTTATCATCCTGTCCTACTGTCCAGTGAACAGGCCCCTGCCCACATTTCCTCCGCCATTCGGAAAGTGTTCGAAAATCGAGAGGAACTCAAGGAGCTTCAGGTAGAAAAACCGTCGGCGTTCGATTGAGTCTTTGTGTTTGCTTTTCGGTTGTGATATTTTCAGAAGAATCCTACCTCGTGCTGTATTAGAACTCGGAGAAACTCACCCATGATGAAGCATCGGAGCAGAATTCGCCAAACCATTTTGGCTTGGCTCGGAGTGGTTACGCTCAGTCTTTGCATGTTCGCAATGATCGGAACGATCTCGCCCGTCCACGGTGGCGGCAAGAAAGGCCAGAAGAAAAAGGACAAAGACAAAAAACCCAAGAAGGAAAAGAAGAAAGAAATTCCAAAGGACAAAACTCCACCCAAGCTGGTCATCAAGGGCCATAAATATTGGGTGACGAGTATCTCGACGAGTCGAGACGGAAAGTATGTGTTGACGACGAGCCGAGACCGCACGGTTCGAGTTTGGGACGCGGCGACCGGAAAAGAAATCGCGAAACTCGAGAAACAGCCAACCGATTTATATGCGGCGGCGTTCGCTCCTGGTGGAAAAATCGTTGTCACTGCGACCGGTGGTTGGAACAAGAAGAAGAAAAAATGGATCGGCGAAGTTCGCTTTTGGGATACGAAAACCAAAAAGGTGGTGAAGACAATCACCGGCCACAGCGCGATTGTCAAAGGAATGGACTTCAGCTCCGATGGCGCAAAGTTGGTCACTGGTGGAGAAGACGAGACGGCCATCATATGGGACGCGAAGACTGGCAAAGAACTGCAAACCCTGAAGGGACACAAAGGCAAGATTCAGGCCGTGGCGTTCAGCCCCAAGGGCGGCAAAGAAGCGACCGCTTCCTACGGCAAAACCGTCAAACTTTGGGACGAGAAGACTGGCAAAGATCTGCAAACGTTCAAAGCTACCAAACGAGCAT
>CAYYUU010000037.1:0-15883 GCA_964474955.1 uncultured Alcaligenaceae bacterium
CGGTCGGTCGAAGAACAGGCGAAGGTGAACCGAGTCCAACGAGACGGGGTGACTCAGTTGTTGCGGTGGTTGTTTTGGATGTTCTGGATTGTCATTCTTCCGGTTCTCGTCGCTCTTTTCGTCACCGTCTGGATGAACTGGCCCTCGAATCGAGTCATCAAACAATGGCACCAGCCAAAAGCCATCGACTACAAGAGCTTTGATCCGTACACCGTGTCCGCCATCGAAGGGGCGCTCAACTGGAACGATTTAGGGTTGTCTCGCCGACATTATCTGTTCATCGGTCGTGGAGCGGAAGCACCAAGCTATGGGGTTTATCTGGATTACAAATTCCATGCTGGGCTCGAAGACACCGATACGTATATCAACCGTTGTTCGGTGAAGTGGACCGCGAAAGGCTTGACGTTCGTGGAGCCATCGGGGAACCAACTGTTTATTCCGAAAGAGAATTTCATTGGTGGCCGGTGATGTTTCGGGATGCCGAGTCTGTCGCTGCGAGAACGGAGGATTTCGGAGGATCGACGAAAAGCGGTGAAAGAACTTCTCGTCCGGGACTGCAGAATTGGTAGAAACACGCAACCTAAAGTGAGAAAAATCTTTTGACGTAGAGGTCCCAATGGCGAACGAAGAAATTCAAAACATCACCTGCGCGGAGTTTGTTGCCTTGTCCGAAGCCGAGCAAAAGGCTTTTGTCATCGGAGTTGCGAACGGTCGCGGGCTGACCTCGGGAATGTTCGAGGCGTACGCCGGTGCGGCGCAAGAACTCGCCCCCACACCAGCCGAGAGAGATGCCATCGCGTCGAGCTATGAAACGATTCGATCCATGCTCGCGCCGATGTTGACCATTGATGCAGCGAGCCTGCTCAACGGAATTCGGGCGGCTTGCAACAAGCCGGAACTCCAGGACGAGCTGGTCATCAATGCGATTGCCTCGGTTCACATGGATGTGGCGAAAGCGCTCCAGGAACTCCGTGAGCGTTCGGAGGATTGATGCGACTTGCGCGAGAAATGAATTGGGGATAATTGCCTTTCGCTCGGGCGTTCGGATCAATATGAATTGTGATTGGGAAAGTTGCTTTTCGCTCAGCGAAGATTTTCTTTCCAGACTTTTCGCTGAGCGAAAAGCAACTTCTCTCACCCCTCGCCCTGACTCCCATATGTTTCCTTACCCGCGCAGTTCTCAAGCAACAGTAGAACGCTCGATGCTCCAAGGCCCGCGTGTCCGCCTTCGCGGCGTTGCTCGCGAAGACCTCCCGATTCTCTGGGCGTTCAACAACGACCTGGCCGTCGAATTGGCGAGTGGCGGCGATCCGCCTTACCCCCAGTCCCTGGCCCATCTGCAAGCAGAGTTCGATCAAGCGGCCGCCAAAGGCGGACGAGACACCACGAGGTTTGTCATCGAAGTCGACGGCAAGTGCGTCGGCATCTGTGCGCTCTTCAACCCGAACACTACCGCGAGAACGTGCGAGTTGGGCATCGGCATTGGCGAGAAGGATTACTGGGGCCGAGGCTACGGACGCGATGCCATTCGCTTGCTGCTGACGTATGCCTTCAAGTACCTCAACTACCGGAAGGTCTGGCTGCAGGTCCACGCGGTGAACGAAAGGGCCATCCGTGCCTACCGAGCCTGTGGCTTTGTCGAAGAGGGGCGGCAGAGAGCACACGTCTGGAGCAACGGCGCATACGATGACTTGATCTTGATGGGTATCCTTCGTGACGAATGGCAGGACTCCGAAGGTGTCGACGAACAAGTAACTGTCGATTCAGCAACCCGAGAGCAGAACGATATGAGTAAGGACCAGCACTAACGGTACGCCCCGGGCCGTCTCATCAACGAATCACCGCAATTATCGCCTCTCTCGGCTGGTTGGGTGATCGACTTGAGTCCAAGAAGACACTCCGACAGCTTCCGGAATAGTCGATGTCATCTCTTTCTCGTCCGAGCGCATTGGTTGTGGATACATTTCCGAGAAAGGATCTTGTTGGACACCCCACCACGTTGCCCATGGTGCTCCCTGTTGGCGGGCGTATGCAACGGGCAAAGTGACAACATCACCGACCAAAGAGAATGGTACGTCCAGCGTGCTCATCATTGCAAGCGGCACGTTCCCTACTTCGAACGCCAACACAGTCGCACCCTTCACGGACGTTTGGACTCCGCCAAATGGCTTACACGACCAGGGGCGTTCATGGGAGGCGGCACTCGTGGAATGCGGAGCCATTAAATTTCCGACTGTCCCACACCCACACAGGAGCGTTGCCAGAGCAAACAGTCCCAAGAAAGCACATCTGCGGATTAGCATCACACCACCTTTCGTCGACAGTCAATGGACGGCAGTCTATAATCGGTGGACTGAATAAAAGCAAGGTAGTTTCTCGACAGGAGCGGAGGCAAATCACGTTGAACTACTTCACAAGACGCAACGTCGCGATTCTCGCTTTGCTGCAGATCGGAGTGATTGTCTTCGGGGTCTTGGCTGCCGGTGTCACCCTCAAGTACCACGCGGAGTTCAAGGTCTTTGATGCAGACTCTGCCCGTTTGTGGGTGAATTACGGTTGGTTCGCGTTGCCCTTGCCGATCATCTGGGTCATTCTCGCGGCTTACATCTTGGCAGGGGAGGAGTGGTCGGATCGCATAAAGCTGTGTGCGTTTTTCTCGGGTGTTGTCCTGCTTGCCATCTTGGTCGTCATGGTTTGGACCTCAATCGGTCGACATTGGGTTGGACTTTCTTGATGGATGAGCGAGTGCACCAGGTAGTCTCTGTTGCTCGGGAAAGGAGATCGTGGCTTGGAAGGGCGCAAGCAAATCATTCGTCATGTTGGTGAAGGTGAGGTACAACTCATTGACGGAACCGGTGCGACTCAACAGGCCATCTGGCAGGCGGAGTTTCGAAGCGGCGATGGAATCGACTACGACCAACGCTACGCGATTCGCATTTCCTGGTTGGGAGACGTAGTCGAAGGCATCGATTGGAATTTCTACGAAGCACTCAAGCAGACCCGCAAGCAGTTGGAGAAGTATGAACTTTGTCCCATCTGCTACGGTGCGAGCCGACAGATCGTCATCACCGGGATGGCCGCTGGGGCTGGCGGACGAAAGGTGTACAACGCTCGTTTGGGGTGTCCTCTTGCTCTCGAACAACTTGTGTATTTGATGGATGACGGACCGGACGTCGAGCCAGTGTCCGTCGCCGAGCAGGAAGAATTCCAGCGCCAGTATTGGCCTTCGTTGAAAGACAAACGGACCGACGACACACCTGCTCCTCGCGTTTGACATCGGAGAACACATGAGCGACGAGACCACATTCCTGTCGGCCATTGCGGCAAATCCCGAGGACACCGCACGCCGTCTCGTCTTTGCCGACTGGCTCGAAGAACGCGGCGACTTCCGCGCCGAGTTCATTCGGACCGGCATCGAGTTCGAACAGACCCCTCCGTATGACCCCAGGCGATTTCGGCTCGGCGAACGGTTGCAAGAACTTCTCGAATCTCCGGCGTTCCAGCAGTGGCTGCAGCCGGACATACCCATGCTTCTGGATGGACCAATCCATTTGAAGTGGGGTTGGCGGCGAGGTTTCCTCACACTCAAGGCAGAAACAAGCTGGCTCCTCACCATGCGTCAGCTCGCCGATGACCCAACCGATGCGGCCGAATGGTTCGCGTCCAACTGGATCGAACGAGTCGAGTTCGATGGGTACGCCGGAACGACGGAGGACGATTGGGACGACTCGTTTGGTCTCTTACGCAACGCTCGAGAATTGCATTTCGGCACCGACAACTACGGACCTCGTGTGCTCGAACGCTTGCGAGAGTGGCCACACCTACGTGGACTGGACCTCTCATATTTGGGGGACGGAGGGGCGTGGGACGAACTGGCAGCCTTGCCGCATCTCCGCGACTTGACGCTCCGCAACCCCGACTGGACGATGATGCCTGAACTCCTCGAAGCTCGTCTGCCCTACCTCGAAGTGCTCTACATCGACAAGGAATGGAACGACGACCTGCCCGAGTGGAACGCGTGCTTTCCGAAACTGCGGTCCCTCTCGCTGACCCACTACAACGCCTACCCCGACGAGCAATTGAAGCGGTTCGCCGAATGTCCCAACCTCCGGCAACTCGAACTCTACCAACGGTATCAGCCACTCAAGCGGGAGGGGCTCAATGCACTCGCCAAAGTGAAGAGGCTTCGCTCGTTGGCTTTTGGAAGGTGTCCCCGTGGGACGATCGAAATGTTCGCGGAACTACCCGATCTCAAACGCTTGCACATCTACGGGGTGAAAGAGACCATTCGCGGCCTGGAGAGTTTAACAGGCCTTCGGTGGCTGTCCCTCCGGATGGGAAAACTGACCACTGCTCTCGTGGCTCAGATACTCAAGCTGCAGAATCTGACACGGCTCGAACTGCACTTTGGCTCGATGGAGAACGGCGCCATTGCTTCTTTGACGGAGGCGCCAGCGTTGCAGATTCTCGGAGCCTACCGACAGAATTACAAGGAAACAGTGGATGTGTCGGAGTTGATTCCTCTCAGCCGTCTCCAAGATTTGCACGTTGGATACACGGCCCTTGGGGAAAAGGATCTGCATTCGTTGCAGGCAGCGCTGCCGGAATGTCGGATCATTCACAAGTACCACGACACGGACAACTCCGAGTATGATTGGGGCTGACATCTGTCATTCATCGACGAGGAACTAGGAGTTCGTGAGACGTGTCGCGTTCGGCATCTGTGGGAGTGATCGCGGGCAACCAAAGAGGACAAATCGATGGACGATCAGGAAGAAGCCCTCAGTATCATTCGTCGGCATGTCTGGGCCGGGTGGTTTGACTTGGAGGAGATCGCCATCATCGTCTCGGAAGAATTCGGAGAATCCGACGAGTCTGATCAAGATTGGCTGGAGGCCGAGATCGAGAAGGAAATGTCCAAGAAGCGAGCGGAAGAGGCGACTTGGCCAAAGACAACCGACTGCGACCGGCTCGACAAGGTCTTCGAAAAATTAGAGTCGGCGGGGATCCTTGCTTTGCAAGACGCGGGCATGACCAAGTCTGATGGGCATGAGGACGTGGAGGACGTGTTTCAGGACGCCGGGTGGCGAGGACTCGGACATCGTGGGGTACTGCTTTTATCATGGCCAAGACCTTGAACGAGTCATGGCGGGCGGGGATTTGTGCCTTGCCTTCGGACACATTCGCGGCGACGACAAAATAGGAACGGATATCGGACATCGCATCAAAAAGCTACTGGAAGAGGCCGGTTTCACTGTCGAGTGGAAAGGCTCGGTCCGAGAGCGAATATTGGTTCGTGGCATCCGATGGCAGAGGCGGAGCGGATGAGGCGCAATTCGCCGCGGAAAATTCTCCGAACCTTCAAGGCGTCTCCGGCTCCTTGTGAGTAAGGACGCAATCGGAGAACTTTGTTATGAGCCCCACAACATATCTTGTCTTTGGCGACCTCCATGGTCACGTCTTGCCTGCCTTCCGATTGGCCCAGGTATGGTCACGCGAGCACGGCGTTGACATCGACGGCCTGCTTCAAGTCGGTGACCTCGGGGACAGTCGTTTTGACAAACCCAAACGTCGCAAAGAGAAAGCCTGGCTCCAGGATGGTCGGCGACTGCTACCGCAACATAGCGAGGACGCCGACGCTGTCTTCCAGAGCGAACCATCCACGGGAGCCATGTGGTTCACCGCGGGGAATCACGAGAACTACGAATTGCTGGGGAAATTGGACCGTCGCGCTAAACAGAGCGCGGACAGCTTCACAGTCGATGCGTATGGCCAGTTGCGATGTGTCCGCGACGGTCGCGTTGCCGAGTTGCCCGGCGGTCTGCGAGTTGGTGCGGTATGGGGCATTGACGACAAAGCACCTCGCGCTCGCGAGCGAACCCCGCCGTGCGCCCGGATTCGCCGCCGCAGCCTGGAGTCCCTCCAGAGTGCCAAGTTCGATGTGTCACTGACACACGAGTCGCCGCGGGATGCTGTCCTCTCCGGTAACGGGAGTGAAGGCGTTGGTTCTCTTGTCCACGCTGCCCAACCGAAGTTCGCCTTCTTCGGCCACTACCATTCGACGGGCAAGCAGGTAGAGGGAGATTTTGGGGTCACGCGTGTTTATCATCTCAGTCATATTGAGCTGGATTCCCGAGCCGAGGAAGGATCGGTCGGCGTGCTGACTTGGGACGGGGATAACAGCCAATTCGAATACCTTGACCCTGACTGGCTGCGGACGGTCACTCGCCATAACTGGAAACATCGGTAAGTGAGTTGCTCAAGAGCGAATTCCAAGGGACACGTGTGCCCTCGGTTTTGGATTAATGGATCGTAGGACGAACTTTTTTCGACAAGCCTGAAGCGCAGGCGAAGGCCCAAGACAGATCCTTCGCTCGCGCCTCAGGCTTATCGAAAACAACAAACTCCCAAAGGCACACCCATGACATCTTCTTGTTGTGCCGACTGATCCCACAGTAAAATCGGAATTGGAAGATTTCGAATCTTCCTGTCAGACCTCACCTCAACCACTTTTTGGGAGACAGAGCCATGATTACTGTCAATGAGGTTCCCGGCACAAACATTCTGGAGATGGAAATCGATGGGGCGATCTCACCCGAAGAATTCGACCAAGCCTTGGAAAAGTTCGACGTTGCCATCAAACAACATGGTTCCGTCAAGGTGCTCGAATTGATTGGCGAGATCGGGACACCCCCAATTCCCTGGTCGCGATTCTGGGACGACATCAAGTTTGGCTTCGAACACCTATCGGACATCAGCCACATCGCAGTGGTTGCGGACCAAAGCTGGATTACGGCGTACGTTCGGCTCGTAAATCCGTTCTTTCGAGCAGAGGTGAAGGCGTTTCAACGCGCCGAGCTGGAAGAGGCTCGGGAATGGTTAGGGAATGCCTCGTGAGTTCGAAGCCATGCTCGGTTTGACCACCAAAGTGAGACAGGTTCCGAGACGCGAAATTTATGATTGTCCGTTTCGTGGGTCCACAACACCCAGGCAACGCTTTTCACGCTTGAATGGTCTGGGTAGCTCAGGAATCTCGAATGTTTTTAGGCATCGAAATAGGCGGGACGAAACTCCAAATGGGGGCCGGATCAGGAGACGGAACGCTCGCCGCGTTGTGGCGAACGACGGTCGATCCGGCGCGAGGGAGCGAAGGCATCCGTGAGCAGATCGCAACAGGTCTCGACGAATTACTCGCGACATCGACGATCGAGCGGTCTCAGCTTCGCGGAGCCGGGATTGGGTTTGGTGGCCCGATCGACATGGCCACGCAAACGATCATCAAGTCGCACCAGATCGAAGGTTGGGATAATTTTTCACTCGCGAGTTGGGCGGCAGAGGTCCTCGGAGTTCCCGTTGCGATTGGGAATGATGCCGACGTTGCTGGGCTCGGAGAAGCTCTCTTCGGTGCGGGCCAAGGTCTCTCACCGATCTTCTACATGACGATCGGTTCGGGAATTGGTGGTGGTCTGATCATCAACGGTGAAATTTACGGCGGCAGCGGAAAGGGAGCCGCGGAAGTCGGCCATCTCAAATTGCCTGGCTATTATATCCACGATCCGAACTTGCCTCGCGACATCGACGAGGCCATCGTCGAACACGCGGCTTCAGGTTGGGCCATTCAAAGGGCTGCGCGAGCGGCGATCCAAGAGCCCCAATACTCCGACTCTTTGTTGGCCAATACGTTTCGCTCGTGTCCGGAAAAGATGATGGCTCAGGACGTCGGCGAGGCAGCCGCCCAAGGTGATCCACTCGCCAAGGAAATTCTCAGGCGTGCCTGGTCCCAACTGGCCATCGGCATCTGTCATGTCATCGCTCTTCTTTGTCCCCGTCGCATTGTCATCGGAGGCGGCGTTTCGTTCCTGGGCGAAGACTTGTTCTTTCGGCCATTGCGAACGTTGGTCGCCGATCAAGTCTTTCGGCCCTTCGCGGATTGTTATGAGATCGTCCCCGCCGCGCTGGGCGAAGAGGTCGTGATCCACGGAGCGTTGGCGCTTGCGAAGTCGAAAATTGAGAGATGAAATACAGGAAAATCTCACGCGGTCGCGAAGGTGCGTAGGACGGGAAAAAGAGAAGGCTGCACATCCCGAATTTGTAAACCGTCGTTGACGCTCCCACATTACAGTGTTTCCCCAGTTTACAGAATTCTGCCACCTGTTTATTCCGTTTTTCGAAAGTAACCCCCACCGAACACGGGCTCAGGAATCTCGACGCCGACGAATATCTAACGGGAAGGAATCACACCACTTAGGGCAGCGAGACGCACGAACACTTTCTCCAGACGGCAAAGTTGAATCGGTTCCGCCATCCTCAAGAAAAATCGGAGAACATTTCATTTAGAAAAAATGGCACAGCCCTTGCTTGTGTTGTAAGCTATACCAATCCATTATTGCTAGTTCGAGGGAGACCCGACGGATGACCAAGCACAATCGTCAAGACACCCAAGGTACGACGACTCAGGACGCTCACCAAATCGATGCCCACGAACTCATCTGGGGGCCGATCTTGAACGACACTGCTGCGAGCCCTGTCAACAAGCAGAAGCAGCAATCGACCTGCCCTCCGGGTCGTGCTTACGAGCGATTCTGGGAACTCCAAGAGAGTTTCTAGAACCCGAATTTCTCGCCTAACTTTGCTCTCGAGAACTGTCTTGCTCCTGGGAAGGATTCCGGACTCGTTGCCACCTCTCCCACCACCTGTTCTCGAAATCTCTCCCTGCGCTTTCTCTGGTGTTCAAACTCTTTTGAATTGCCGGTTCGGTATTCACAAGCGAAGAAACACCTTCGCTCGCTTGTAAAGAACCTTCGCTCGCGCTTTCAGGCTTGTGAATCATCGAAGAACGAGCACCTCGGCAAATCAACAGCGTTTGAACACGAGTCCCGCAACGGATTGACACTCTTCGTCCCTAAACTCCGTAGAATGTAAATAGACATTCGAAATGTCCGCGTTGTGCGTATCTGTCACGATGGTGGGCGTTTTCGACCGATCTATCCATTTTTGCCGACGAGTTTGTTCTGCACAAATCTTGGCAAAATCATGCAAAAGGAGTTTTGGAAATGAAGCAAGCCGTTGTCATAGATGCCCTCCGTACCCCCATTGGCCGAGCCCACGCGGAGAAAGGTATTTTCCGTGACGTCCGGGCCGACGATCTTTCTGCCGACTTGATCAACGCGCTACTCGCGCGCGTGAACATGCCCGCCGAGAAGATCGAAGACGTCTTGTGGGGTTGCGTCAAGCAACAGGGCGAACAAGGTTACAACATCGCGCGAATGGCTTCGCTGATTGCCGGTCTTCCGATCGAAGTTCCGGGAGCGACCGTCAACCGACTGTGCGGTTCGAGCCTCCAGGCCATCAATCAAGCCGCTCTGAGCATCTCCGGCAATTGCGAAGACATTCAAATTGCTGGTGGCGTCGAACACATGGATCACATCCCGATGGAAGATGGTTTCAACGCGAGCCCGCGACTCTGGTATCGCCACAACCAGGCCACGATGTTGATGGGCGTCACCGCCGAGAACCTGGCCATCCGATACAAGATCAGCCGGAAGGAACAAGACGAGTTCGCTTTGCGCAGTCATCAAAAAACCGTCGCGGCGACCGACTCGGGGAAATTCGCGAAGGAAGTCATCCCGACGTGGGGCCGCGACGAAGAGGGCCGCAAGAAGATCATTCACGAAGATCAGTGCATGCGTCGAGACACGAGCATGGAGGCGCTCGGAAAACTCAAGCCCGCGTTCATGCCCGAAGGTGGGACCGTCACTGCCGGAAATTCGAGTCCGCTCAACGTCGGTGCCGCCGCCGTGCTGATCATGTCCGAAGAGAAAGCGAAAGAACTCGGCCTGAAGCCGAAAGTCAAGATTCGATCGATGGCCGTGGCTGGCGTCGATCCGTCCGTCATGGGACTCGGTCCCGTGCCTGCGACCAAGAAGGCACTCGAACGCGCGGGTCTCAAACTCGAAGACATCGACATCATCGAACTCAATGAGGCGTTCGCGGCTCAATCGTTGGCGGTGCTCCGAGAACTTGGGGCCAACCAAGAAAAGGTCAACGTCCACGGTGGAGCCATCGCGATTGGGCATCCACTCGGGGCGAGTGGGGCGAGAATTTCGGCCACGCTCATCCATGCGATGGAAGATCGTAAGGCGAAATTTGGATTGGCGACGATGTGTATCGGGGCTGGTCAAGGGATCGCGACGGTATATGAAGCTGTGTGATTCCACAATTTCCGAGGATCGCGGCCCACCTTTGTCTTTCTGTTCCCTGTTCCCTTCTTTGGTGGGCCTTCGCTTCGTGTTGTCTTGCTCGCTCCGGAGTCGCACTGCTGCAAAGCAGCATGCAACTCCTTCGCGTCGCTGAGGCTCCGCTTGCCCCACCCTACGAAAGACTTTCCCAGCCCACATCGAAGAGCAGTTATCGTGAAACTTGGCGAGTTCCGAAACTCCAGGATTTTCTGGATGATCCCCGCGTAAATCGCGCAGTCCCGGAGAACGTTCCATTTCGCACACGACCTACGTACGCACAATTCCCGAACCGAATCGACACAGTGTCGCCTGAGTGAGACCAAGTTCCAGAAGACGTGTTTTTCGCATCAATCATGACGGCTCGGTTTCCGGCTTCGAGGCGAAACGTCAAAGCTCCGTAGCCCGCCAGGGTTTCTCTCCCTCGCCACGTCGTGCCAACCAATCGGATGGTTTTTGGCCGAGGAGGATTCGTAGTTTTTGGAGTGGGTCGAGTTGGCGTCGTTGGAGGATAGAAAGACTTTCGTATTGTTGTTCCCGACGATTTCTTCACGGCCCACGCAAACGAGTTGGCGTGGTTGCGGGCCGATACCGTTCCGGAGATGGTCGTGCCCGAGAGCTTTCCTCGGTAGACGCACGAACCGCCGAAGAAGCTCAACACAAGTTGCTTGTCTTTGATGGCCCACGTCCCGGGCACTTTCTTCGACTGACGTTTTTGGTCGATCATGTAGACCTTGCCGCCGGTGGTGAAGTCGAAACGGAGATACCCGTAGCCGCGGAGTCGTTCACTTCCGACCCAGGACGTGCCAGCGAGTTGCACGAGTTCTGGACGAGCAGGTTGCGGCTTTCGGACTCGGTTGGCGACCTCGATTTTTTGCAACGGAAGAGCGAACGCGCGCGGCGTGTGTTTCCTTCCGGAGTACCGGCTGGTTGCAGTTTGGAGCGATGGGAAAAAGTCTTTCCATCCGTGGAACTTATGGTTGGGAGCAGTCAAGAGGGCCAGAAGCGCGACAGTGAAGGCGCTTTCGGCTCCGGTGTTGGTTCGCCCGACGTGGGCGGCGATGGCGTTGCGTCCGTCTTGGGCGGCGGTGATGTCGACGATTCCCTTGGTCTTCAAGAACAGCGCCTCGCAAGTCGTTTGGTTGGGACGTGCTGTGATGGCTCCGGGCGCTGCGATGAAGGAATAGCCGCTGCAACAATCGGTGATCAAGATCGTTGCGTGAGCTTTGTGTGCGTCGAGGGCGCGGCGGACGAGGTGGCGCGGGAGTCGAGAACTGCGATTGAGGATCAATTGGTGGGTCGATGCGGGCGAGCCCTGGCAAGACATTCGGCCGTGGCCCGAGTGGTAGAAGACGAGTGTGTCGGTCGGCCGAACTTTCAGGGCCTTGATGTATTGCAAAACTCGGTCAGCCTTCCACCAATTCCCCGTGAGGTTGTGGATGACGACGGATTCTTTGCGGTTCGCGAAGGCGGATTTGAAATAATGCTGGAAAGCGCGAACGTCCTGTCCGCAGTTGAAGCCTATTCTCGCGTCGTCGGTTTTGGCCACGAAGATAGCCTGGACGCGAGTCGCTTGACTTCCATCGGCTTGGGCGAGGTTGAGTAGGAGTGCCAAAAGAGAAATCGCCAGACCGGTGTTGCGAACCATGTTGTGTCTCCTTGGAAGTTGCTATCGGGATCCTGTCGAAACCCGTCGCTCACTGGTGCTCGCATTGGATCGTGGGCGCAGGAAGAGCCGAAGACGTCACCCTACCCTTCTTATGAATAGCGACATTTCGCCCTGGAAGCGGTCATGCGAGTCGCCGGAATTTCGAATTTCCGAGAGGCGAAGTAGCTTTCTTATGGTATCACATTTTGGGATGTATCTCGTTGACTTGCAACAGGCTCGCCCGGTTACGACTAACTGCCCCATCAATGCGGCAAAGCATCGGCACACAGAGAACTTGAAATGTATTTGATTCTGGACAATTTATCCGCATCCACGCAGTGATGACGGAGTTGAGTCGTGAGGTAGGATCTCGAAAGCACCCAGCACGCAGAATTTGTGCGGTTTGCGAGACGCAATCGGCTTTGGTATAAAATTCGAATGTAGAGTTGTTGGAATCGCTCTCACGAGAACTCAACTGTGGCAAGTACATTCACGTTCAATGAAGATTTAGCCCGAGCCTATCGAGCCCTCGATCCATTGGTCGATGCAGCAGAGGATGAGCATTATTGCGCGCGACCGGAAGATCCCCTCGCAGGCTTACGTGCGCGAATCGAACTGACTTCGCAACCGGGGTTGTACGCCGTCGCAGGACATATCGGAAGTGGGAAAACGACGGAACTCAAGCGCCTGACTCGGTTCCTCTCTCACAAGTACATCCCCTGCTACAAACAAGTTGATCTGCTCCTCGGCAAAGAGAACCTGAGTGAAGCCGAAATGATGTTCTTCATCCTTGCTTGCATCATCGAGGTCTCAGAATCAAATCTGTCCCTGTCCCTGCAGATCAGCTTGGAGGAGTGGTTGGAAAGTTTGCACCCCTCCATTTCCGAGAAGTTCGGCAAGAATCTAACTAAGAGCATTCTCGCTTGGATTCAACAAGTCGACTTTTCTGACCTTGGCTTCAGTTTCCAGAAGAAGAAACAAATATGCGAAGAGGCTTCCCGTTATGCGCGAGAAGCTACTGCGAATGTAATCAATAAACTCGGGATTCGTCCCCTCGTTGTTCTGGACGGTTTTGACAAAGTTCCTTTAGATCAGTTCGAAAAATTGGTGCCAAGATTATTGGAGGTGTCACAGTTTCCAGTCCCAATCATCATCACCGTTCCCATGTCTCTGCTATTTACCCGGACGTACGCAGATCATCGCGATGTGTTCCACGAACTCGCCGTTGTACCTGCTGTTCGAGTCATGTTCAAGAATGGGGAGGTGGATGAAAAGGGCATCGACTGGTTCTACAATTTGCTCTCGACGAGAGGCGTCACCTCCTTACTGCCTCCTGCGGTAAAGGAATTAGCACGAGGTTCCGGGGGAGTAATCCGCAGTTTCCTCTTGAATAGTCGTGAGGCAATTATCCAGTGCATGACCCATCAAAGATCTGTCGTGGACGAAGATATTGCCAAAGACGTCAATGAGGCATTCAAAACGGAGGTCGCTCGACTACTTACGGAAGACGATGTTCGCCTGCTTATCTCCGTCGATGCGACGAAGCGAGTGATTCGCACGGACAGTTTTTTCCGTCTCATTGACTTGGGATGGGTTATTGAACAAAGAGATAAAACGAGCTGGTACGGCGTCCATCCGTTGATCCGCGAGGTGATCCACGACTTTTATCCCGATTTCGCTGAGCAGGATTCATGACAACCGATTTGTCCACCCAGGTCGAACGGGCATTGATGCTCCAACCCGAAGGTCAAGTGATCATCGCAGTTGGGAGCTTGGTAGAATTCGACGAACTCCGTCCTGAGTGGTCGCCTATTCCTGGCGAAAGGCTGATCACAGGATCAAGCTTGAAGGCAGTCCTTCCGTCAAAATTTCCTGGGAAGTTCGCGAAGATAGTTTTCCAACCAGAAGATATCACTCAATCAACCTGTGGGGTGTTGAACCAACAACGAGAGCAACTCTACAGAAGTGACGCGTCTGTGTTGTTGTGCGTTCCGACAGAACGAGTCGGAGTGTTTGCTCGATTTGCCCCCGATTTATGGAATTGGGCGACTGTAATTGGACCTGCCGAACCGAAACCGGCGTCTCCTCCAGCTTTGCAAAAGTTGCCATCTTTGGACGAAGAAGGGATCTACGCGCCGCGATTGGATCCCTCACAAGTACGAGGACCCGAGTACGAATTGTCCGACCCTGCCATTGAGGAGCACATGGATGAGCGATGAGCAATGGAATTGGACGGACCGATACGAACAAAGGACGCCAAGCTCGGATTTAATGCAAGGCGACATCATTCGAGTCGAGTAGGGCGCTTCCTTCCAAGAGAACTATTCTCGCTCTGAGCTTTTTATTATTTTGAACCAGTCCTGTGATCTGGCTCGTCAACAAGTCCTGGACAAGACCATTCCGAACAAAGTCTCTCGAATGAGAACTGCCTTAATCTCGCCGAGTGTTTCCGTGGCAACGTTCATTCAACATTGGTCACAATCAAAGAAAAACAAACTCGCTACTTCCCAGAAGTTAGAACGGATCATTATGTGGAATGATTCCTTGGCAGTCTACCTTCCACCAAGCAACAAGGTCGATTTCGAAGACGAGGCGAATCCTGTCGTTCCCTGGGACGCAATCGTCGTTCTGGAAGAAATCTACTCACTGGAGCTTTGGCACCTTGAGACAGATTCCGAGACAAGTCCTGACGAGCCTCCTTCCCCACCTGTGCCGGATTTATCTGGGTACGGAGCACTTCTCAAACTCAAAAGAATCGGACTTGCTTCTCCCTGGGCCGAACGAGTCGGTTGGATGTGCGGTGAGTTGTTTGCCCGTGTCGGAACACCCGATCCAGATCCCGCCACGCTCAAAACGATGCAACAAGAGATTGCCAACCGCATCCTGCCTCCAGCTCAGTGAGTCCTGGTTGTTCTTCGCCTACACCCGCCCCCTCAGATTTGCTTATATGAACGAAAGTGTGAGGTCAAAAGCTCCGTCCGTTTCGGCGGGGTTGTCTTCTTTTCGAGTAGTATCCCTGAGCACATGGCAAAGAAACAAATAACCGGTGGCGTGACTCCGACGGACAATATTCGGAACTTCGCCATCGTCGCCCACATTGACCACGGCAAGAGTACCTTGGCCGATCAATTCTTGTTGCGCGCGAAGGCCGTCGAAGAACGCGACTTCCGCAACCAGATGCTCGACGGGATGGACCTCGAACGCGAACGTGGCATCACCATCCGGATGCACCCCGTCACGATCGACTACGAACTCGACGGCACGCGATATGAACTGAACCTGATTGATACGCCCGGCCACGTCGACTTCAGCTACGAAGTCTCGCGGTCGCTTGCTGCCTGCGAAGGCGTGATCTTGCTCGTTGATGCCTTCCAGGGAGTCCAGGCCCAGACCGTCGCGAATGCGTATTTGGCTCTCGATTACGACCTTGAGATCGTGCCTGTCATCAACAAGATTGACTTGCCGCACGCCCGGACCGAAGCCGTCATGGAAGAGATGGATCAAGTCTTCGGAATCCAGCCCGACGAAATTCTTCTTTGTAGTGCGAAGACAGGAATCGGCGTCGACGAAATTCTCGAAGCCATCATCAAGCGTGTTCCGCCGCCTTCGGGCAAGACCGAAGAACCGCCCAAGGCTCTCATCTATAATTGTCACTTCGATTCGTATAAAGGCGTAGCCGTTTATGTGCGCGTTGGCGAGGGGAAGATTGAGAAGGGCCAGAAGATCAAGATGATGCGGGCCGGGACCGAACACGAAGTCATCGACATCGGTCAGTTTCGCCCGAAGATGGTCCCGTGTAACGCACTCGGGGCCGGCCAGGTCGGTTACGTTTTGGCATCGATCAAGACGCTCGAAGACGTCCACATCGGCGACACCGTGACGGATGCCCACAACTCGACGGCCGAACCGTTTCCCGGTTACAAAGAACCCAAACCGATGGTCTTCAGCGGTTTGTTTCCGGTCGACAACAAGGACTTCGAAACGCTCCGAGAAGCCCTCG
>CAYYUU010000038.1:0-15879 GCA_964474955.1 uncultured Alcaligenaceae bacterium
AGTGGAGTGTCGGAGCGTCGCCGCTATACGATTTTGACCGACCCGGGAAACATCCATTCGAGGCACGACTGGGAGAACCTGAACGTCATCGGAATGTGCCACACCGAACGAGTTGGTGATTGCAAAAGGAGCAGTGAGGTTCACTACTTCATCAGCTCTCGAGTTGCCAACAAATAGATAAACTTTGAGGCGTAGGGCTCGGTCTGAATGCGAGCCCGAACCAACTTCGGGTCGCCCAGATCGGACAACTCTCCCGCTAACATCTTCTCTCGTTCACTTCGCATGACGAGATCCTATTGTGTATTTGGACCGCAGGACAGGTTTGTAAGCTGTCCAAGAAAAAAGGACAGGTTACAAACCAGTCTCAAGAAAAACCTGGAAGCAATATCTTGAAACAAGCTGCCTCAAATTCCCCACTTCCAGTTTCGGATTTCGGGCATGTCCTCGCCGTACTTGTGGACATGTTGCTTGTGTTCGATCAGCTTATCCCGGATGGCCTGCTTGGCGTAGGCCGCGCGAGGCCCGAGTTGCGGAACGCGGTCAATCACGTCTTCGACGAGGTGGAACCTGTCGAGGTCATTGAGAACGACCATGTCGAACGGTGTCGTCGTCGTCCCTTCTTCCTTGTAGCCTCGCACGTGCAAGTTCTTGTGGTTAGTGCGTCGGTAGGTCAACCGGTGGATCAACCAGGGGTAGCCGTGGAACGCAAAGATGATCGGCTTGTCCTTGGTGAACAGGACGTCGAATTCCTTGTCACTCAGCCCGTGCGGGTGCTCCGTGTCCGGTTGCAGGGTCATGAGGTCCACAATGTTGATGACCCGCACCTTGAGATCTGGGACATGGGTCCTCATGAGTTCCACGGCCGCAAGCGTCTCGATCGTGGGAACGTCCCCGCAGCAGGCCATGACCACATCGGGTTCTCCACCTTTGTCGTTACTGGCCCAGTCCCAGATCCCAATACCTGCCGTGCAATGTTTCACGGCAGCGTCCATGTTCAACCACTGGGGCTGAGGTTGCTTCCCGGCCACGACGACGTTGACGAAATCGCGGCTCCGCAGACACCTATCCGTTATGTACAAGAGACAGTTTGCATCCGGCGGCAGGAACACGCGGATGATCTCGGCCTTTTTGTTTACGACGTGATCGATGAACCCGGGGTCCTGGTGGCTAAAGCCGTTGTGGTCTTGTCGCCACACATGCGACGTCAGGAGGTAGTTGAGCGACGCAATCGGTCGTCGCCAGGGGATGTGTTTGCATACCTTGAGCCACTTGGCGTGTTGATTGAACATCGAATCGATGATGTGTATGAACGCCTCGTAGCAGTTGAAAAACCCGTGCCTTCCGGTCAGCAGGTAGCCTTCGAGCCATCCCTGACACTGGTGCTCGCTGAGCATCTCCATGACACGTCCGTCCGGTGACACATGATGGTCATAGTCATACGTTTTCGCCATCGAACACCGGTCGGTGACCTCGAATACGCTCGCCCATCGGTTCGACGCATTCTCGTCCGGACTGAAGATGCGGAAGTTCGCCTGGGACAGGTTGAGCTTCATGACGTCGCGAAGGTATGCCCCCTGGACGCGAGTAGCTTCCGCAACGACACTGCCCGGGTTCGCGACTTTGACGGCATACCCTCGGAAATCCGGAAGCCGAAGGTCCTTGAGAAGCAGTCCCCCATTCGCGTGTGGGTTGGCCCCCATACGGCGGTTCCCTTTCGGGGCGAGGTCGGCAAGTTCGGCCTTCAACGTGCCGTTTTCGTCAAACAACTCCTCGGGCTTGTACGTCTTCATCCAATCTTCGAGCATCTTCACGTGGTCGGGGTTGTCTCGCATCTTCCCCATCGGCACCTGGTGTGCCCGCCAGTAGTCCTCAACCCTCTCCCCATCCACCACCTTTGGGCACGTCCACCCTTTGGGCGAGCGAAGGACTATCATCGGCCACGCCGGGCGCTCGACCTGCCCGTTTGCACGGGCGTCCTTTTGGTACTCCTTGATTTCGGAGATGACGGCATCGAGGGTCTGGGCCATCTGTTGGTGCATGGCGTCCGGTTCGTGTCCCTCGACATAATAGGGTTTATATCCGTATCCTCGAAGGAGGTGGTCGAGTTCTTCGTGAGGGATTCGAGCCAGGACAGTCGGTCCGGCGATCTTGTAGCCATTCAAGTGAAGGATCGGAAGGACCGCTCCATCTCGCGCCGGGTTCAGAAACTTGTTCGACTGCCAACTCGTCGCGAGTGGTCCGGTCTCGGCCTCGCCGTCACCGATGACACACGCCGCAATGAGGTCGGGGTTGTCGAACACCGCGCCATACGCATGCGAGAGAGCATACCCGAGTTCTCCACCCTCGTGGATCGAACCGGGCGTCTCCGGTGCGACGTGACTGGGGATTCCGCCCGGAAACGAAAACTGTTTGAACAGCCTCGTCATTCCTTCTTCGTCTTGTGTGATGTTTGGGTAGACCTCCGTGTACGTTCCTTCGAGGTAGACGTTGGCCACGAGTCCGGGGCCGCCGTGCCCTGGGCCTGTGATGTAGATCATGTCAAGGTCGTACTGTTTGATGACTCGATTGAGGTGAACGTAAAGGAAATTCAAGCCCGGCGTCGTGCCCCAGTGGCCGAGCAGACGCGGCTTGATGTGGTCTTTCGTGAGCGGTTCTCGCAATAGCGGGTTGGCGTACAAATAGATCTGGCCGACCGAAAGATAGTTCGTCGCACGCCAGTAGGCGTCCATCTTGTGTAGTTCTTCGGCGGACAACGGACCTGATGCCGCGCTCGCCGATTTCGCCTGGGGAGTTTTCACCGTCATGGTTTCTATCCTCGTTCTATGGGACACGTTCGGCAAAGTGAGAGGTAGGGTTGTTGTATGCCGATGAAAGAGGAGTCGCCACTAGATTCTCGCGGAGCAAACGTGGTGTATTCGGAGAGTTGCTTCTCACTCCGCGAAAAGGTCTTTCGGTATTGTATTGGACCAGGCGAGCCGAACATGCTCTTGAACAAAGCCAAAAGCATGTTCGAGTCAAGAAAACGTAACCCTCCCCTCATCGAACTTTCCGAAACCGCCCCCACAAGGTCTTGAGTTCATCTCGGGACAAAAAGACGGCAGCGTCCCCATCCTCAAGCCGCCGTCCTGACAAGAGCCTAACCTGATCTTGCATCCGTGACAGAGCTACCTTGGGAGGTGCCAGATCCCACTTCCTCAGGGTACTCCGAAATCGCACGTCACCTGTCCCAATTCGACTGGCCTCTCCCGTCACTAAGGTCCTTCCGTCCTGAGTAAAACTCACCCCGACCACTGGCATTCGGTGACGCAAAACCGGTGTGAGAGGTTCCCCCGTGGAGACGTTCCAGACTCGCGCCGTGTGATCACTGCTGACGGTCGCCACCATCTTCCCGTCCTGGCTGAAAACGGCGGACTTCACATCCCCTTGATGCTTGAAAGGACGTGTCATCGCTTTCCCCGTCTTGGCGTCCCAGAGGATGGCCGTGTGATCGTCGCTCGCAGTCATCACCCGTCTCCCATCTGGCGAGAACGTCGCCGAGTTGATGGAACCGGAGTGAGCGGGTGTGCCCTTCACCCGGGCAAACGGAGCCAGGTTCCATATCTGCACTCGTCCGCTCCAGTACTGTCCGAACGTCCCTTGCTTGGTGACCAACAGGAATTGCTTCTCGGTCGGACTGAAGTGGGTACCAGAGAGGTATCCCTCATGTGCAATTTTATTTCCGATTTGACGTCCAGTACTCGTGTCCCAAATCGAGACTGAACGATCGGATCTGGCGACGAGCAAGTACTTCCCGGTTGGACTCAGTTGACAGTGGGACACCTTGGGACTGGTGCCCTCCTTGGTTCGGGTCTGGGGCTTCTTCGATTCCTTAGGAGGAGCCTTCGGAGCCGCCTGTTGGGGGGCTTTGATGGAAGCGAGGATCTTGCCTCCCTGGACGTTGACGAGTTGCAGATCATGCATGTCGGGTTGTTCGATCACTGCGAAAACCTTATTCGCAGAGGTGCACGATAAGCAATGCACCTTCGCCGAAGTTTGGAACTCGACGACCGATTGTCCTCGTTCGAGGTCTCGCACGACCACCTTAGTCTGCGACCTACCGTTCCTCTCGGTCGCGACTGGATTGGTCATGGCCAAACGCCGTCCGTCGGGGCTCAAGGCATGAAGGTCCGGTCTGGAAACTGGCTTCCCAAAGAGCCGTCGCTTGAGTCGCCCGTCCCACACTTCCAGGTGCGTCGTCTGGTTCGCCATCCCGGAGAACATTCGGCTCCCAACGCGGAAAGTCATTGCATACGTCGAACCTCTCCCAACGACAATCCGATCCCCTGTCTTGTCGATCTTCATAAACGTGAGGTAAGAGGGAGAGGAGTGTTCCGGTTGTGCAAAAAGATGGACTGGGATCCGCCACACACGGACGATTCCATCCCACGTGCTCGTCACGAGACGTGTCCCCTGGGGACCAAAGTTGGCAGACAACAAGGGTCTTCGGTGCCTGAGATAAGGAGTCACAGGATTGCCCGTCGAGGCCTCCCAAACGCGTACTCTGTGTTGGCAGTCTCTCGTCAAGATCCACTGTCCGTTCGGGCTGAAGGACGCCCCCATGAGTGGGGTCTTCAGGTCGATCCGGAAGATCGGGTGTTGCGAAGTCTGACTCTCTTTTTGGTCTCCTGCGAAGTCCCACACACATACGTTGTTGTCCGAACTCGCGGTCAACACCTGGCGACCGTTTGGACTCCAACTAGCTGCAACGACTTTCCCTGTGTGTCGGAGGATGGGACCAACTTGCTTGCCAGTCTTTGCGTCCCAAATCCGTGCCTCCCCATTCGCCATTCCAACCCGACCACTCGCGGCAAGGACATGCTTTCCGTCCGGCGAGAACGACACCGTTTGGACGTCGCCAGCTTGACGCAGCATTGTTTCGGCCACCTTTTTTCCTGTCGTTAGTTCCACGACATTCAGCTGTCCTCGGTTACCCAGTTGGCCCCCGGCCGTGACGAATGCGGCTCCATCAGGGGAGAATTTCACGTCGTTGAACCAACCGGAGTTGCTGAGGGACGCACGAGCGATTGGGGCTTGTTTGGTGATGTCCCAAACCACGACACGACCTCGCGGGATGTCGTAAATGGGAGGGCCCTTCACGACAGTTTGGACCTTCTTGAACCTCGGAATCGGTGGTCGCCCAGGGATCCGGATTGGCCGCTGCGGAATGAGGATCGTCTTCGTCTTCCAGAGGTGGGTTTTGGCTTGTATTGCTTGAAACGGTCGCCCACCAGCGACGGCCAGCCGTTCGTTCTTGGGGCCAAAAGCAATCGAAATAATGGGTTGTCCGATGGACAGGGGCTTAGTAACAGGCTTGCCCGTTTCGGCAGACCAAACGCGGGCCGTTCTGTCCTCCGATGCGGTCGCGATGCTCTTTCCGTCTGGACTGAAGATGGCCTTGGTTACGAGGGATTTGTGAGTCAATGAGAAGCATTCTCTCCCCGTCTTGAGGTCCCAGACGCGGGCCTTTCTGTCCCAGCAAGCCGTCATCAGGTATCGACCATCTGGACTGAACTGTGCGTCTGAAACGGTCTCCTCGTGGAAGAAAATGTGCTCGATTTGGGGACCATTCCGGAGAGCCATTCGCAGCCGCCGGAGACTCAATTCGGGCGGGCTCGGATCGAGCTTCAATCCTTTGTGATAAAATAGCAGTGAGGTCATACTCCCCTGCTGTTCGCGGAGGTCTCCCGTCTGATTGTAGTTCTTCACGAGCTGTTGATTCTTGGCATCTCGTTCTCGCCGGTATTCGTCTCTTGCTCTCGCCGCTTCCTTCCTCTCCTTGGACTCTCGCCGATAGGCATCCTTCGTCTCCGCGAGAGCTGCGGTGGCCTTGTCCTTTTGTTTCGAAATTTCGAGGGTCGCCCAGACACTCCCCCCGACGCCTCCAAGAAGCAGGAGACACGCAAGTGTCCACAATGGCCGCAGTACACTCCACCGCAGGACCCACTCGGCTGCTCCGATCTTTCGGGCAGTGACAGGTTCGCCCTTGAGGTACCGTTCGAGGTCCTCTCGAAAGTCACGCACCGTTTGGTATCGGTCTTCTTGCTTTTTCTCCAGGCACCCCAGGATGATGGCTTCGAGGTCACGGTTGACGTTGGAGTTGAGCGACCGCGGAGATGGCGCTGTCTCAGTCCGAATTCGCGAGAGCATCTTGTCCGTCGCGAGCTTCTCTTCGGTGTGCAGTGGTGGTTGGCCAACGACGAGGTGATAGAGGGTCGCACCGAGGGCATATATGTCACTCCGAGCGGTCGTCTTGCTGGCGTCCACGGCCTGTTCGGGGGCCATGTAATGTGGCGTGCCGAGAGGACCGGTTTCGGTGGAGGTACTCGCTTTTTCCAGCGTCTGGCTTAAGCTAAAGTCCGCGACGTGAGGATGTCCCTCGGGGTCAACCAGGATGTTACCCGGCTTAAGGTCTCGGTGGACGACTCCACATTCATGCGAGTACTGTACGCCGTGAGCCACCTCGATCATTATTTGGGTTGCCTGGTCACAAGGGAGATTTTGCCCCTCCTGCTGGTCCAACAATTGATAAAGTGATTCGCCCTGGATGTAGCCCATCGTGAAGAACGGCCCCCGGTCACACCGCCCCGCCGTGTAGATTGGCACGATGTTTGGGTGGCTCAACGAGGCGGCCACCTTGACCTCGTCCTCGAACCGTTCGACGGCCCTTTCGTAGCCACTCCCCGAACCCGAGATGAGTTTGTCTTCGCGTATGAGCTTGAGGGCTTCGAGGCGTCCCTCGCCCGGGATGTTTTGGTTCAAGACAAGGACGACCTTGCCCATCCCACCTTGTCCCAGAACACGAAGTGGCTTGTACTTGGGAGGGTAACCCGTTGGGTCGAGAAGGTCGGCGGTCTCCGGGTCAGGTGCACTGTTCCCGTCTGCGATGGAGTCAAGCCCTATCGTCGATTCGGCAGAAGGACGAGTCTCAAGCCGACGGACCTCGTTGTCAATGACCGAAGCCATCGCAGGATATTGTTTTCGCAGCGTGTCGGCGGTGCCTTGGAGTGCCCCCGGACTGCCTGGCTTGATGGCGTTGGCCAGCTCCAGACACAACAACTCTTCGAGCAATTCCTCCGGATCAAGATGGGCTCCCAACTCTAACCAATCCTGGATCGGAATGCCGTTGCCCGCCCGTCGAGCCTTGTCGAATTCGGTCGCTATTCGGTCGATGCTCATCATGTCGGCGGCTTCGGGTTTCTGCAGAGTGTCACTCATGAGTCGGCTCCCTGGTCTGTGTCCTCTCCTTGAAGGATAGTGCGGATGAGCTTGAGTTTACGAAACACCGTGCGTTCACTGACTTCGAGAAGTTCGGCCATCTGGGGGATGGTGTAGCCTCGCGGCCGGTCGGACGTGGAGAACCCTTCGAGCATCAAGTCGAAGACTTCTACCAACGTCGGGCTCCCTTGTTCGGGTTGAGCAGCCAAGATACCTCGGCAGTACCCGATTTCCTCTTCGACCAGACACGACATGTCCGGCGGTGCGTCGACTCCCACACACGATTCCAAGAGGTCGCAGCTGCCCTGCGGGTCCGAGTCGTTGCGGACGTAGAGGGGTTGTTCTTTCCGATGATCCCGTGCCCAGTTCGAGGCCTTTCGTCGCACGATCAAGATGACCAGTGCGTCGATGTGGCCGCGTTTGCGAACCCAGTCGGGGCACTTGTCGTTGGTCAACAGTTGGTAGAACGCCAACACAGCCTCGTTGATCACATCTTCGGGAACACGATTCCCATACTGACTGCGAAGGATGCCGAGCAACTTGGGCCAGATCTCACGGCCCACGTAGTCCCACATGCGTTTGGCAGTTTCTTGCGGAGGGACCGATGCGTTCGTATCGGCATCCTGTTGAAACTTCTGGAGGTCTCTCGTGACCGAACCCGGCATACTCTCGTGCGATGGCTTTGTCATGGTGGGAATCTCGTGGGATGGGAGAGGTTATATCGGCAATTCTAGTCTTTTCCTCTTCCCTTCGTGCAACGAATTTTTGATCTCCGAGGTTCGTTCATCCGCAACGACTGCACGGACGGTACGCCCCCGGAACGGTATCCCGTTGGGATCGAGAACCCTGACAGATGTTATCAAAAATTTTTTTGGAAAGAGAGACTGACCAAATCGAGGGGAGTGACGAGTGGGTTGGTTTTGTTCTTGTTTTGGATTGCGGCAGCTCCGCTGCCGCTTTGGTACTTTTGTATCCTCGCTTGCGCTTCGGGTTAGTGTCAGATTTCCTCGCTTGCGCTTCGGGTTGGTGTCAGATTTCCTCGCTTGCGCTTCGGGTTGGTGTGTTTTGGATCGCGACAATGAGTTGTCGCAATCCAAACTTCGCCTCATGTTGATCCTTGAACAGCCTCGTCTTTTGGCTCCTCCGTCGGACCTAAACTGGCAGTAACTGGTGTCGCTGTTCGTTCGACCGAGCCTTGCTCGCCGGTTTCCTTTTTCTTGAAAAAGTGATTCTGCGCCCACGCCCAAATCATTGGCAATACGGACAAGAAGATCACTAGGATGATGACCTTCTCGACATGCTTTTCAACGTGGAAGTCTGTGCCAAAGATCGGTTGCAAGATCGGATTCAACGCGGCTGGCAACCAGTACCCGACCGACAGCATGCCGACCACCCAGCCGATTCCTCCGAAAACGTTGTAAGCGAGGAAACGAGGGTAATTCATACGGCCAATACCAGCGACGACCGGAGCAAAGGTCCGGATGATCGGGACCAAACGTGCGATGATGATCGTCTTGCCGCCGTGCTTGTTATAGAACTCTTGGGCTTTCAAGAGGTGATTTTTGTGGAAGAACAGGGAGTCTTCACGCGTAAAGAGTTTCTGGCCTGTGTTGTATCCAATGCTGTAGCCGACGGTATCCCCGACAATGGCGGCGATGCTCAAGCTCACCATTAACAGCACCAGAAACTGCCAGCCCCAACCAGCAGTGGGACTCGCGCAAATCAACCCCACAAGGACCAGGAGTGAATCTCCCGGTAAGAAGAAACCGACTAACAATCCCGTTTCTGTGAAGATGATCAGATTCAGAGTAATGAAAGCAGCGACTTGGTAGTGTGGGCGGCTCAAGACCTTCATGAGTCCCTGTGTGTTGAGCGTGAAGAGTTGCTTGAGCACGTCCCACACGAAATTCGTGTCCTCACTGGCGGGTTCGGCGGCTGCCGCAACCGTCGGATCGGTTTGCGCGAATGCGAGCAGCGGCGGCGTTACCACACTCACCACAAGATAAACGAGCAAGAATATCTTGATCCAATGAAGGCACACTTGCCGGAGCGTTTTTTTCTCTGGGAGCATCGGAGATCCTGTGGACACGATGAGACGAAGGAATAGAGAAACCGTGGACACTCCACAGAGTACTGAGTTCGGGGAATCCTGCAAGAGCAAGTGACGACGTACGATTCCGGGCACAGGGAATAGCAATGGCACGCCGTCCTGGCCGTGTCTACAATGAACTATAGGAAACTTACCAAGCCATCGACGAGATGGCTCGTTCCAACATCTAATTTTCACACTGTCATTGAAAATTCTCAACGACAAGGAGACTCTCTGTGAAAAGGCTCCTGCGCCTCTTCGTTGTTGTGCCATTCGTTGCCTGTCTGCCGTTCGTGCTCACTGGCCCGAATCCTGCGGACGCCCAAAAAGGCGCCGGCAAACAACCCAAACTGAACCTCTACAACAAGCTCCACCCCAAGAAGGGTTTCAAGATCGAGAAACTCTATTCCGTCCCCGCCAAAACACAAGGGTCCTGGGTAAGCATGACCGTCGATCCAAAAGGTCGACTCATCACGTCCGACCAATACGGCAAGCTCTTCCGCGTGACTCCCGCAGGAGTCAACGGAGCGAAGAAAACCAAGGTAGAAACGATTCCCGTGAACATGGGATTTGCCCACGGTTTGCTTTGGGCGTTCGACAGCCTGTACGTCATGGTCAATCGTTCGCGAGGTCCCTTCACGACGGGCTTGTATCGGCTCACCGACACCAACAACGACGACCGACTCGACAAGATAGAACTACTCCGAAAGTTGAAGGGTCGTGGCGAACACGGCCCGCACGCCATCGTCCTTTCGCCCGACAAGAAATCTCTCTACGTCGTCGCCGGTAACCACACTGACCCGACGAAGTTTGACAAGACGTTGTCACCGCGAGTTTGGGCCGAAGATAACTTGATGCCTGGATTGTTCGACGCAACCGGACACGCCGTGACCCGAACAGCCCCCGGCGGTTGGATCGCCCGCATCGACCCCGACGGAAAAAACTGGACACTTTTCTGTCATGGCTTCCGAAACGAATACGACATCGCGTTCAACGCCGATGGTGAGTTGTTCACATACGACTCGGACATGGAATGGGACATGAGTACCCCGTGGTATCGACCGACAAGGGTGTGTCACTGCGTCAGCGGTGCCGAGTTCGGATGGCGTCGCGGGACGACCAAATTCCCGACGTATTATCCGGATAACCTCCCCCCCGTCATCGATATCGGTCCGGGCTCGCCGACCGGGGTGGTGTTCGGCTACGGTGCAAAGTTCCCCGCAAAGTATCAGAAGGCGTTTTATATCTGCGATTGGAGTTATGGAAAACTCTACGCCATCCACATGACGCCGACCGGATCAACCTACAAAGGCAAGAAAGAAGAGTTCATCACCGGCACACCGCTACCACTGACGGACATCGTGATCAATCCCAAGGATGGGGCGATGTACTTCACCACGGGAGGGCGAAGGACTGAGTCGGCGTTGTATCGCGTTACGTACGTCGGCGACGAATCGACCGCCCCCGTAAAGTTCACCAAGGACGATACCAAAGAATCCAAACTGCGAGCGATCCGTCATCGGCTCGAATCGTTCCACGGAAAAACTGACCCAAGAGCCGTCCACATCGCCTGGCCATACCTCAGCCACGACGATCGATTCATTCGTTACGCGGCTCGGACCGCGCTCGAACACCAACCGGCCAAGACCTGGAAACAGAAGGTGTTCGACGAGAAGAATCCGCAAGCCCTTTTGACGTCGGCCCTCGCGTTGACACGGACCGGTGCCAAGTCCGACAAGCCAGAATTGTTGAAGGCACTCGATCTTCTTTCGTGGGAGCAGTTGAGCCGCTTCCAAAAGTTCTCGTTGTTGCGAGTCTACAGTCTGGCGTTCACCCGGATGGGGGACGTGACGAAAGACGTCCGAGAGAAACTGATCGCGAAATTCGATCCGCACTATCCGGCGAACGATCGTGAACTCGACGACGAGTTGTGCAAGATGCTCGTGTATCTGCAAGCTCCCAACACGGCCAAGAAGACGCTCAAGTTGATTCGTGGTGCCCTGACACAAGAAGAAGAAATGCAATACGCATTGACGCTGCGGCATCTGAAGGCGGGTTGGAACATGGACCTACGAAAAGAATATTTCCGATGGTTCGTCAAGGCCGCCAACTACAAGGGCGGCAATAGCTTCCAGGGGTTCGTTCGTAATATCAAGCGAGACGCCGTCAAGCATCTGTCGAGGGAGCAGAAAGTTGCTCTGCGACCGATTTTGAATGCGACGCCACCTCCGAAGAAACTCGAGATCGTTACGAACCGCAAGTTCGTCCGGGACTGGAAGGTGAGCGACCTCGCCGGCGACCTCAACGAAGGGCTCCGCAAACGAAACTTCAACCGTGGCCGAAAGATGTTCGCCGAGGCCAACTGTTTCGTCTGTCACCGATTTGCCAACGAAGGCGGCTCGACAGGTCCGGACTTGACGGGCGTGGGGGGACGATTTTCTCCGAAGGACTTGCTCGAATCGATCATCGAACCGAACAAGACCATCAGCGACCAGTACGAGACGGTCTCCATCCTCACGAAAAACGGGAAGATCGTCACGGGTCGAATCGTCAACCTCAGTGGAAACACCCTGCGAGTGATGACCAACATGCTCGACCCGAACGGGTTGGTGAACGTCAACCGAAACAACATCCAGGCGATGCGTCCTTCACCGACTTCGATGATGCCTGCCGACCTGCTCAACACGCTCAATCGGGAAGAGATACTCGACCTGATGGCATATATGTTGTCCGGCGGAAATCGAAATCATCCGATGTTTGGGAAGAAGTAGAAGTTTGAGTTTGTCTTGATCTGGTAACGGGATCGGAAGAATGAACTGTTGCTCCTTTCGGTCCTGTTCCTGTCTTTGTAATCCATGCATCTCGAATTCCCTCCTGAATTACAGAAGTTTCGAACTATGCAAGATTCCGAAGACTACTTACAGAACATAGAACCTATTTGGCGAGGTGTGTTTCCGATTGAGTTACCAATGGAGGTGTTGTTCACATTCGCCATCAAGGTGAAACTCGATGAGTTGCCGGAACTTCCTTTCACGGTAGAATTGGATTTGGACCGGATAATCGACGAGGATGACGAATGATTCACACCAAACGATCCGTCCTCATTCCATGTCAACGCCCCTTCATTCGCAAGGAATCTCCAATGTTATTTCGTACGGCGTCATTCATCTTCACCTTGGTTGGCTGGATCACTCCCACGCTTATTCTTGCGGGCGAAAACAAGCCCAAACCAAACATCATCATCATTCTCGCCGACGACCTGGGGTTTGGGGATTTGTCGTGTCAGGGTGCAAAGGATATGCGGACTCCAAACATCGACAATCTATTCCGATCAGGAATAAAGTTCACCAAGTTCTATGCGAATTCCTGTGTTTGTTCTCCGACGCGAGCGGCGTTGTTATCTGGACGGTATCCGGAATTAGTGGGAGTTCCCGGTGTGATTCGGACCCATGCCCGGAGTAGTTGGGGACATCTAACTCCGAATTCTATCTTGCTGCCCTCCGTGTTGAAACGAGCAGGGTATCACACGGCGTTGATCGGCAAGTGGCATCTTGGGTTGACGAAAGATACACATCCTAACCAGAAGGGATTCGACTTCTTCCACGGGTTCCTCGGCGACATGATGGACGATTACTACAACCATCGTCGTCATGGGATCAACTATATGCGCCAGAACGGGAAAACGATTGATCCCAAGGGACACGCCACGGACTTATTCACTCAATGGGCCAGTGAGTACATACGCGATCGAGCGAAAAAGAAACAACCGTTCTTCTTATATCTCGCATATAACGCTCCACATAACCCAATCCAACCCCCTCGCGAGTGGCTCGCCAAGGTCAAGAAGCGACAGCCTAACATCACCGAGAAACGTGCTAAACTTGTGGCCTTGATCGAACACATGGATCACGGCATCGGCCAGGTCATCGACGCCCTCAAAAAAAGCGGAGAGTACGACAACACGATTATCATCTTCACAAGTGATAACGGTGGAGCACTCCGCTTTGGAGCGAACAATGGTCCGCTTCGTGACGGCAAAGGCAGCATGTATGAGGGCGGGCTTCGCGTCCCGATGTGTGCCGTCTGGAAAGGTCATATTCCGAAAGGATCCACGAACGAGGAACGCGCATTGACAATGGACCTGTTTCCGACGGCGTGTGAGTTTGCCGGCGCCAAGTTCCAACACAAGATCGAAGGCGTATCCTTGGTTTCTTTGCTTCTCAAGAAGAAACTATCGCTCCCTGCCAGAGATATGTTCTTCATTCGCAAGGAGGGTGGGGCATTCAAAGGGAAGAATATCTATGCGATGTATCGCAACAATTTCACCCTCGTCGAGAACCGACCGAATGCCAAACGTGAGCTGTATAATTTGAAGGCTGATTCACGACAGAAACAAAATGTTCGAAAAGGACACAAGAAGGTTTTCCGCGAAATGGATGCTGCTCTCGACGCACATATCCGGCGTGGAAAGATGGTGCCGTGGCAACCACCAGGACGGAAGAAATTAGAGAAAAAAGGAAGATCGCCTTTCCCAGACCTCAAGCGGAAAATGTCGGAGGCGAAGTTCCGCGTCGAGGCGTGGAAAAACCAGGCGGAGTTGGCGCAATTCGAAACTCGCCTATCCGAACAACTGTTCAAGAAGAGGCTCGTGAATGAAGCGTCTTGCCTCCAGCAACTCGAGGAACTTCGACGAGCGAGGGCGGGGTTCAGAGCGGCCCACGAAGTCTTGTTGCAACTTGAGCGGGAGTTGAGACCACCCGTGAAGAAATAACGACAGTGACGTCACCGAAGTTCGAGTAGGCGATGCAATCAGCACTTTTTACAAACGTCGTCAGGTTGGCTTTGGAGAGCAAACGATATGGAGAACGATTTTCCCGAATCGGAACTCGAAGTCGACATCATCGACGCATGCCGAGAGCGATTTGGTCCGCCGCCTCGGTCCCTCCATGCAACCGATGCCAAGGCGTGTCGGCTCGAACTGCCTTCACAACTTGAGGACCTTTTCGCCCAGACCAACGATCCGATGCTCCGAATTCTCGTGGACCAAAGTCTCCTACGCGACCGTGGCCAGGTCGTTTGGGGGCACCTCGTTCAAGCGAACCAAATGTTGTTCGATCCGAACAACACGAAGCCGCTTCCCGCGAATGTCGTCTACAGCTTGGATGCGTATTTCGATGGTCGTGTCGGTCTCCTTGAGAAAATTGGTTACGGGCTGTTTTCACATAAGGGCTCGGTGCCGGACGATCGAGAACTCCAGGAATTTGTCCGTGTCATCACCGACGAACGCGAACGGATCATGCGACGCGAGTTGCCGCGGAGTTACTGCAACGGTCGTTCGGTTTACTTCACGACTTGTTTCATTGTGCCCGAACACCTGCCAAGTGGCTACCTGGCCGAGACTGAGTTCCCGATGCTCGTTGACTACGAATAGACCGAAGCCGTGATGGTCCTGCCTTCGCGGTTTTGGCCATATCACTTCATGAAACGTTGGTAGAATGAACGATGCTTTCAACGAGGCGAGCCCCCACCTATCACCTACTTCCTCTCGTCCGTTTCTCCACAAGAAATGCAACACAGAAACTCCTCTATCTGTAAACCTTCTCTTTCCCATGAGGATCGCACAAAGTTCCGAACTTTTGGGATGCGATACCGCCATAGCGGAAACAGGGGATCGTCTTCGGGTGTATGAAAGTACAGACAGTCACGCCGACTTTCGTTGATTTGGGATTGGATGTTCCTGGGCCGACGTAATCGTGGGCGAAGCGCAGAACAGCAAACAAACGGTCTCAACAGTACGTTTCATAGAGCCTGCTCACAGAGATGTTGCGTAGGTTTTGACTTTGGGTGTTGTTCGGAGAGAAGTCGGTGGACAGCATGACCCGGAAATAATTTGGAAGCAAGCCGAGAATGTTGCTGCGTGAAGAAAGGCAAGTGTACTGGCTGTTGAATTTGGTTCCAAGCCAGAAGCGCGAACTGAGGCCAGGAAAGGGCCTTCGCTCGCGCTTCTAACTTGTTGATTCCGAAAGTTTCAAAAGGAACGGCGAGTTATTTTGTTCCTATGAAACTTCTTTCACTACTGGACTCCTGCATCTTCCGGTTGGCCGCCTTTGTTTCCTTTGTTGTCGCCGCCGGGTTGAGCGGCTTTGAGTTTTGGAGTGTTGGGATCACCACCACCCTGAATTCGTGGGGTGGCGTTTCCACCCTCCGATCCGGAACCACAACCAACAACCGCGATGGACAACATCAGGAGGATCAGACTTGAGAAAAATGTACGCATCAGAAAACTTGCCCTTTGACGGAGGGTTTATAGCAGAAAGTCCTCACGTCTTGTCTTCCGCGGAAGACAAGACGTGAGGACACAGAAGGTTATTGATTTTCGAAACTTCGAAAAAAGTTCGCTAAGTTATTTAACTAATCCAGAGCAGCCTGGACACCATCGTTAGTGCTCGACAAAGCGAGATAGAGACCAAAATTCGCATCAAGCGGTGCGGGGGCGATCGACCGAACCGAACCGTCGCCGAGTGCAACGTTGATGC
>CAYYUU010000039.1:0-15825 GCA_964474955.1 uncultured Alcaligenaceae bacterium
CGGCTTTTCCACCGGAACCACGCCCCTCCCAATAAAAAGAACACTGTCTCGGGGACGTGCCACCGAACAAGACCTCTCTTGCGTTTGCGACAATTATTGATTCGCCTGCCTAAGCGGGGAGCAGGATGCGATGGGGCTTGCAACAAAAAAGCGGACCGGTCGAGCCTTACAGGATACTGCTTTGCACGAGCGGCGAACAAACTGTCTCGATCTCCAATGCCGTCGGTGCAGGCCAATACTACTTCGCTGTCTTGAGGCACGGCAATGCTTGGTTCCAAAGAAAGACAAGTCGATTTTCGAATGTCTCGCTTACTACTATTCTGGACCTCGCGAGGAAGGCGACGGGGAGAGTCGCGTTCCCCGGGCCGGTGGCTTTTGTTTTCCTTTCGGATTGCAGCGGCTTGCCATTGGCATTTTTTGTGACAAAGTCGAGGGCACCGTCCACCCGTTCACTTTGGAATTGCCGTTGCACCTCACGGATCATCCGGGTATACACATCCACCCTTTGGAACTCGGCCCATTCCCGGAGTTGAGCGATGGCGAGCAAATCGAAACTGCGAATACTCATCGTGCGGCTCAGTGCAATCGGCGACGTCGTGCACGGGTTGCCCGTCTTGAATGCTTTGCGAGATCGCTTTCCGCGGGCGCATCTTTCCTGGGTCGTCGAGGGTCGCGCGTCGGAACTCCTTCGCGATCATCCGAGCTTGGACGAACTCGTCGTCATTCCGCGTGGGTGGCTGAAGAGCCCATCGGAAATCTGGAAACTTCGCAAGCGATTGTTGGCCTTGAATCCGTCCATCGCCATCGATTTACAAGGGCTCGCCCGGAGTGCCATCGTCGCCTGGTTGTCCGGCGCGAAAAGGCGGCTCGTCGGGGCCGATGGCCGAGAGTTTTCTCGATTCCTCCACACCGAGAGCATCCAGCCGACCGCCACACACGTCGTCGACCGAAACCTTGAGTTGTTGCGAGCGTTGGGCATTCTGGAAACGTCGGTCCGGTTTGCGTTGCCTAAGTACGCCTCCGAAGCCGCGACGATGAACGAGCAACTGCGAAGCCTGGTTGGGCGAAGCACGTTCGCGGTGATTAATCCGGGAGCAGGTTGGCCCTCGAAACGGTGGGAGATGGACCGTTTCGGCGAAGTCGCTCGCCAGTTGGGGCGTCGATTTCTTATGCCCTCGGTTGTCGTCTGGGCGGGCCACGACGAACAACGTTGGGCCGAACAAATCGTAGCCGGTTCGGGAGGACACGCTCGACTCGCCCCGGCGACGTCGCTACGGGAGTTGACCGAGTTGGTCCGTCAAGCTGCGTTGTTCGTGAGCGCTGACACGGGACCGCTGCACATGGCCGCCGCCGTTGGCACTCCGAGTGTAGGATTGTTCGGGCCGGTCGCAGCCACGCGAAATGGCCCCTATGGCCCAGATCACACTTCCGTGCAGAAGGTGTGTCTGGAGGGGAGCAGCCGCACTCGTCGGAATGCCAACAATGATTGTATGCGAGACATCACGGTCGAAGACGTTGTCGATGCTTGTGGCCAAGTGTTGGGGCAACGACTCCTGAAGATGAGTGCGTAGAAATACATTGTCCTTTCGCTGGGAACAATAGTCCTGATCCGTCAATCATTCCTCTTCAATCCACTCGCCTGTCGAAAGAGCTTGGCCAAATACCCGCACCATATGAGGCTGGATGCCTTGGTTTTGTTTTCCGTGAGTTGCCCGAGACTTTCGGCGAGTTCTTGAAAGCCGATCCGGTCAACGTTCCGCGCCAGTTGTTGAACTCGCGTCAGCGCCTCGTCTTGCAACCGATTCACTCCCGATTCGGCTAGTTGCAACAAAACTCGCTCGTCCTCTGCCAGCCGCGTTTGAATTCCCTTCGGCAACGTTTCGAAGTGATTCTCTCCGTCGTCCGTCGAATCTTCTGTCATCGCAGTGTCAATCTTGTCGCGGCCATATTTCTTTCGGAGTTCCTCCAACAACTTGGTGTTTCGAGATTCGATGAGCTTGCTATCGAACGCCGGATTCAACACCCGATGTCCCTTGGCAGTTCCGCGACTCAAGAGCGACAGCGGTTCGAACACAATTCCCGTCCCGACGAACACAAAACGACAGACGATATGAGTGAGTTTATCTCGATCCGGTTTGACAGTTTCGAGAAACTCGATAGCGGTTTCGTTGACGCCGAGCCACGGGAGCGTCAAGGCCAAGGCGTGGCCCGCTCCGTCGATCAGTTCCCAGACGAATTGTTGTTGCAATTCGTCGAAACGTCGCTCGCCCCATACACTCGGTTTCAAAATCACGACGCGATCAAGCGGATCTTTCTCGGTCAGTCCGAGAGGGTACGTCGTCATCGCGTAAGCGTGCAACGCCGACCATTCGGAGAACTCGCGACCGGGGAATTGAATGAGCGTCGTATTCGTCGGTTCGAGAATTTCGGCGTGTGATTCCTGCGAACTCGATAGCCGGCCCATCGGGTTGGCCTTGGCATTCTTGAGCATGAGCAACGATCGGCTGAGCGTGCTCGGTGAACCACCGGACCACACCGATTCACTGTGATAGGTCTGCCCCAAGTCTAACGAAGACGTTGTCGTCGGGCGGCTGATCGTGAACGTTCGAAATCGATTCTCCTGCACGTCCCAAAATAACACCGTGACTCCCTCGTATCCCGAGGCCGTTTTCCACGGATGCGTCCCGACGCCCGCAAGAATCAAATCGCCAACCGGTTTATATTCCGTTCGATGTCGTCCCACAAGAGTCACCGGAACACTCCGTCCGGCGTTTCGGATGGCGAGCGTCAACGCAGACGTGAAACAAATGCGGTCGAACAACCGTGCCGTATCACTGCTTGCGTCGCGCTGCATCAGCAAGGACACGTCGTCGGCGAGAGCCCGCAACAATCGCGACAACCTCGGCAGGTGAACTCCGGTCGCCGACACGGAGAGCGTTGACAGCCGCTCGACCATACGCTCGGAAAGGTGAGCCAGCCCCGTCGTGACCAGACTCTCCAAAAGCGATTGTGCGGACTTGAGGATTTCGCCACGAGTGCGCGGAGCACCCGCCGCATCTTGTGCCACCAAGTCTTCGACGAACGTGAGGTCTTGACCTCGGTGTCGATGGAACGCAACGACCGCCGCAATGACCCATTGTTTGTGCTGCGACTTCGGAGCCGTCGTCAGGACATGATCGAGCAGTTTACTCGGATGTCTGACCTTTTCGGTCGGCACGAAGCGTGCTTCCACTTCGTGCTTGATGAGGCGAATGGTCAAGCAGGCGCGACTCTCAAGTTCGATCGACGCATCACTTTTGAGCAGCGCCAGTCCCTGGTGAACGGTGGACTTGTTGGCCCACTTCTGCAAATCATCGATCGTCAGCTGGAGAAGTTGTTGTTCCAGTGCCTCCCCGACATTGGGAGTTTCTTCCGCGAGAGGCCGCTCTGGAGTTTTGTCTGTTTTGGTTGGAGAGGTTGCGGTCGACGCATCTTCGCCGATCGTTGACACCCAGTTGTCACGAAGGTACATCGTCGCGGCCAAAATCTGCCGAGTGACGCCGGTCGCTTTCGTGTCGTCCGTCGCCTTCGTGGGACCTTCGGGCGGCATCGTCACTGTCCAACTCGAACCACGCACGAGGATCATCGTGTCGGTCTCTTCGTGCGTGAGCTTTTCCGATTCCAAATCCTTGGTGGCCCGACGAACGAGCCCTTTGTTGGCCAAAGCCATCAATCCGACTTCATCGAACGTCTGGAGAATCTGACTCAGCTTGGTGCGGTCGGCGGGTTTCATGATTGAGTCTACGAGGTCTACGCGCTTGAGACGTTACGCCAGGCAAGAGCAGCGGCTTTCCTCACCGAGGGATCCGGGTCGTATTGCCGAAGGATATTCAGTCGCGGAGCCGCGACACGAGCCGCAGATCCCAATTTGCGCAAAGCGTCAATGGCCATGAGCCGAGTACTCGGGTCTTTGTGATTCAACGCCGTGATAAGTGCCGGGACTGCGGTTTTTGCTCCCGTTCGACCCAAAGCGATGATGGCGAAGACTCGTACTTCGGCGCTTTCGTCTTTGAGCGCCGTGCATAACGCCGGAACAGCTGCTTTCGCTTGTGGTCCCATTACTGCCAACGTTTCTGCCGCGCGCAGCCTGACGCGGTGGTACTTGTCGCTCAACAGTCTGCCGAGGGCCGGTACGGCAGCTTTCGCCAAAGGGTCGATTCTGCCCAAAGCAAAAGCTGCATTGGCACGGACATCCGGATGATCGTCTCCCAGGGCCTTGGTCAACGCTGGGATCGCGGTTTTGGCTGCCGGGCCAATCTGAGCCAATGCTTCCGCAGCGGAGGTTTGGGTAAAGTAACTGTCTTTTTTTGGGGTCAGCCCTTCAATGAGGGTGTCGAGAATTCCCTTCGTCGAACCTGTTATGCGATAGAGCGCCAGAGCACTCTTCACTCGCACGCGCGTATCCTTTTCTTTCAACGCCTGCTTCAAGGCTGGGACAGCAGCTTTCGCTTTCGGGCCGATGCTCCCTAACGCTCTGGCCACGTAGGAGCGAGTGAACCAATCTTTGCCTTTCAACGCCTTCAGTAACGCTGGGACAGCGACTTGAGCATCCGGACCGATTTTGGCCAAAGCATACACGGCAAACCACCCTTGTTCTTTATCACCCACCATGGTGCTCAAGGCAGCGGCCGCTTTGGCGGAACCAATCTCACCCAAAGCCTGCACGGCAGAGCTGCATACATACTCATTGTTGTCTTTGAGCGCCTTCGCAATACCCGGAACAGCAGCTTGAGCGTCGGGTCCGATATTCCCGAGTGCCTGCACGGCAGCGTTGCGGACGTCACCGGACTTATCCTGTAGAACGTTCATCAGAGCAGGCACGGCGGATTTCGCCAGAGGCCCGATCTCGCGTATCCCGGATGCAGCGCTCGCGCGGACTTCGGAGTCTCTGTCTTTCAGAGCCTGGATCAAAACCGGCAGCACAACCCTTGCAGAACCAGTGAGGGCATACAATCGCCGAGCAGCTCGCACACGCACATCTCCAGCTTTATGCTTGAGCGAAGCAGTTAACTCCTCAATCGCATCAGGACCTGCGAGATCAATCTGCGAGTTGGGGAGGTGTTTGAGAACATACAGGCGGTTTTCATTTGCTTGCTTGAAGGTCGTGGGCCGTTTCTCTCTTCCAACACACAACTTCAGGATGTCCTTCTCGATCTTGTAGATCCCATAGTATTTCCAGTCTTCACCGCTTGGGGATTTCAGAATGATGTCGATGGCTTTCGGTTTCGCCTTCACGTTCAGTTTGTATGTCCCGCCATGACCGGAGCCGATGACGGGTTCGCCGTCGCGTGTTTGCGTATGTCGGCGGACGACCTTGTGGCCTTGAAAATACCACGAGTAAACACTGCCTCGACCTTTCGGTTTCTTTTTGGCAAACGCGTGGACCTCGACCCATGCCCCCAGAAGCTTGTTTCGTTCTTTCTGTTCGGGCGTCATTTTCTTTTCGCACGTGAACGCGGCTCGCCCCAAACAGAGCACCGTCAAGATACAGCCTGTGGCGATGAGAAAATATTGTTTCATTGCTGGGCTCCTCCGATTGCTCGATCATCAGGAATGTGGCAGAACAGAGACCGTGGCCAAAACAAACTCTACGTCCGATTCATCACCTCGGCCAACCACAACGCCAATCGTTGCGGGGTGAGTGCAGCAATCTCCATTCCATCAGCAGCAAGTCGTCCGGCCATTTGTTCGTCATACCACGCGTTGGCTTCGGTGTCGAGCGCTGCGAGACCGAGAAGTTTCACTCCGGCTTCTCGCATTCGTTTACAAGTCGCGATCAACATGCGCGGGTCGGCTCCTTCGCAGAAGTCCGTCACGAGAACCAGAACATTCCGCTTGGGCTGACTCACGAGTCCTTCGCAATACCGCACGGCCTGTCCGATGTTAGTGCCGCCGCCAAGATGCACACTCATCAGAATTTCGACGGGATCGGTCGCGTACTCCGACAAGTCGACGACCGACGTGTCAAAGACGACGATCCGCACGCGAACCATCGGCAGGCTCGCGAGAATCCCAGCCATCACCGCCGAGTGGATGACGCTGTTGGCCATCGAACCCGATTGGTCGATGCACAAAATGACTTCCCACGGCATGTGTCGTTTGATCCGGCTATAGAAACGCGGGTTCTCGACGACGATTTGTTGCCGCTCGGCGTCCCAGTGTTTGAGGTTTCGCCGGATGGTGTCGCGGGCGTCGAAGTTCCGGGCGACCTTGATATTACTGTGTCGAAATCGGTTGAGTCTGCCGGTGATGGCGTTCTTGATTTCACTTTCGAGCTTGCGTTTGATGTCCTCGACGACTTTGGCGATCAACCTCCGGACCTCACCGAGGACTTTCGAATCTAGATGTCCCTTCATCATCAGAATCGAACTGAGGAGTTCGGTACTGGGTTCGAGCGACGAAAGAACTTTCGGATCCTGGATCAACTCTGTCATCCCGTAGCGATCAAGAGCGTGATTGGTGATCCTCTCGTAAGTCTCCTTTGGGAACAACTCACGGATTTCGTTGAGCCACTTGGGAACGTCGAGTTGGCTTGGATCGAGCCCGGCACCCAGGCGAGCATCTTGTCGGCCGCCCCGACCTTTGTACTCGCGAGAATTGAGTTGCTCCAGCGCATCGGCCATGCACTGTTGGTCGGCATTGAGCGCCTGCGGCATCTTCGGTTGCGCGTACTTGCCGAGGACTAAACGCCAACGCGAAAGCGAGCCAGGGACTTGTGGTTTTTGCTGTTTCTTGGCCATTCAAGGACAGTTGAAAGGTGAAAGGAGAAAGGTGATTTGACTTTCTCGTTGCGAGGCTCTGTCCTACGCGAACACAACTGGCACCAATCCATCTTTCACCTTTCTCCTTTCACCTTTCTCCTCGCATTTTCCAGCACCTCTTCGACATCGGGTTGATCGGCAGGCTTGACGAGGTGATGATCGAAACCGGCCTCTTTCGTTTGGCGTTTGTCGTCTTCTTGTCCCCAGCCAGAGACGGCAACGAGAACCATCTCTCTTCCCCATGGTTGTTGTCGAATGTGTCGGGCTGCTTCGAACCCGTCCATCTCGGGCATGCCCAAATCCATAAAGACGACGTTCGGGCGGAACTGCTCGGCAACGGCGCAGGCTTCGTTTCCGTTGTTGGCCGTTCGGACGTCATTGCCAAAGATTTGGATGAGTGTTGCCAGGAGTTTGGCCGCGGGCTTGTTGTCGTCGACCACCAAGACGCGAAGGCTTGTCACTTCCTTGGGTTCTTCGATTGGTTTGACGGCTTCGACGGTGGGTGACGGAGCCGCGGCCAAGACCGGAAGGCGGACGCGGAATACGCTTCCACGATTCTCCCCCTCGCTCTCGACCGTCACCGTCCCACCGTGCATGTCGACGAGCGACTTGACGAGCGTCAGGCCGATCCCAAGTCCGGCGTACGTTTCGTCCTGGGGACGATTGATTTGGGCGAACATCTCGAACACTCGTTCGAGCATGTCGGTGGGGATGCCAATTCCGGTGTCTCGGACGGACAACACAACGTCTTTCCCATCCAAGTCCGCATGAAGGAAAATCGAGCCTCCCTTGGGCGTGTACTTGGCGGCGTTGCTGAGCAAGTTCGAGACAACCTGAACCAGGCGATTTGGATCGCCTTCGACAACGATCGGATGCTCGGGTGGGGTGACCGTGAGCTTGTGGTTCGCCTCGTCGATGAACGGGCGGCAGGCTTCCACAGCGTCTCGGATGACGTCCTGGACAGCGACACGAGTTTTGCGCAGCTCGAACTTCCCTCGGGTGATCCGCGAGACATCCAGCAAGTCGTTGACCAGAGTCACAAGTTGTTGCGTCTGGCGTTCCATCATCTGGCGAATTTCTTCGACCTTCGTCGGATCACCGATGGCCAGCTTCATGACGTCCAGACCAGTGCGAATGGGGGCGAGGGGATTGCGGAGTTCGTGAGCAAGGGTCGCGAGGAATTCATCCTTGCGGCGATTGGCCTCTGTCAATTCGGCGGCGGCCTGTCGCAGTTTGTCCTCCAAACGTTTCCGCTTGCTGATGTCCTGGACGACGGAAATGCGGTATTGGGGGTGGCCTTCGTGGTCACGCTGTATGGCCGCCGTGAGGTGGATCCAAACCACGTGGCCATCCTTGTGGAAGTACCGCTTTTCCATCTGGTAGCTGTCCTTCTCGCCTCGGAGCAAGGCCTCGAATCGATGGACATCGGCGTCGAGATCGTCGGGGTGGGTGATGTCCTGGAAAGTCTTCGCCAAAAACTCCTGCTCGGAATATCCGAGGATCTCACACAGCCGGGGGTTGACGCGAAGCCACGATCCGTCCGGGGCGACGTGGGCGATTCCCACGGCCGCGTTCTCGAACGTACCTCGAAAACGTTCTTCGCTATCGCGAAGGGCTTGTTCAGCGGCGAGGCGTTCGGTGACGTCGAGCATCGCCGCGACGCCGCCAATGAGTTGTCCCTGGTCGTCGCGGATGGGGGTGACGTTGTTGAGGAAGTAGCGGCGTTCCTCGCAGTCAAACTTTTGATTCTGGATGAGTTCGCCATGCGTCACTTCCCCGTAAAGCAAGGCCCGCGTCATGGCCCACTGGTGCGGCTGAATGCGTTCTCCCGTTTCGGGCCACCACCCCACCCACTCTCCGTAGTCTTCCCACGAATTCGTTTCGGGGGGTATGCCCCAGAGTTCGCGGTTGGCAGCATTGTCTCGGAAGATGTGGCCGTTGGCGTCGGCCAGAACGACGGCGACCGGTAGCGACTCCAGAACGGTGTTCAAAGTCGCCTCACTCTGGCGCATGACCTCCTGGGCTTCTTTGAGGTCGTGGATGTCGGTGCAAGTGCCGAACCACCGAATCTTTCCAAGGCGGCTGCTCCGGTAAGCCCGAGTCAAGTGCCAACGATATGTCCCGTCAGCCATCTGGAAACGGTGTTCCAGTTCGTAGGAGTGTCCAGAGGCGACCACCGCCTCCCACGCGACGAGTGTCCCCGGCAGGTCTTGGGGGTGGATGAGATCATGCCAAGCCCACATTCCGTCGGGCCCTTCTGCGATGCCTTTGTACTTCGAGAGACGGGTATTGAAATACTCCACGAACCCCTTCTCGTTGGCCGTCCAAACGAGCTGGGGCATGGCGTTCGCCAGTTCCCGAAAGCGTTCCTCGCTCTCTCGAAGTGCTTGTTCTGTCTCGTGCCGGACGGTCAAGTCCATGCCCGATGGGATCAAATGGGTGATCTGTCCTTCGGCATCGTAGAGTGGGGCGAGTTGGAAATCGATCCACAACCGGGCGTCTCCAGCTACGCGGACGGGAACATCGTACCGGATGACTTCTCCTTCTCGGGCACGCTCTATGGCGTCGCGGACTTGAGCTTGGATGTCCGGATCGTAGCTCCACCAATAACAGTCCCAGAATTTCTTGCCGACGACGTCCTCCAGAGGAAGGTCCGCCGCGGCAAGGGGGGCCTTGTTGGCTTGCAGAAGAGTGCCGTCGGTGTCCAAAACGCCAACGAATGCGAAGAGATTATCGAGGACCCGACGGAGAAAGTCCTGGGCCTCGAATTGCTGCGTAATGTCCGTGTTCGTCCCAAACCAGTGCACGATTTTACCATCCTCGTCGCGGACCGGGATGGCGTGGGTCAGGAACCATCGGTACTTTCCGTCGGCTCCTCGAAGCGGGAAAGTAGCGGTCCAGGGGTCGCCCGTCGCAAGAGCATGCTTGAGAGTCGAGACGGCCTCATCGACGTGATCAGGATGGTGAACCTTTTGCCAGCCCCAACCTTCCATCTCCTCGAAGGTCGTGCCTGTATATTCGTGCCAGCGTTTGTTGTACCAGAAGATGTGGCCGGAAGGATCCGTCATCCACGCCAGCTGGCTCATGTTGTCGGCGAGCGTCTGGAATCGGTCGGTACTCTCCCGAAGGGCGTCTTCGATGCGTTTGCGATCAGTGACGTCGGCGGCGGTGCTGAGTATGAGCCGCCGGCCTCTTTCGTCCTTGCCGAGGGGGCTCGTGTAGAAGTCCCACACGCGATGTCCCCCGTTGGCCGTGGTGATCGTGAACTCGCCCCGGGAAGCCGCCGATTCCATTTTGTAATTCGTGGTCTCGATTAACCCTTTCATTTCCGTATGACGATCTCGGTAGGCCAGTCTTGTCCATGTATCGATGTCCGGGAGTTCGTCGGCAGAGTACCCGCTGAGTCGCGACCAGGCGGCGTTGACGGTGAGGATGCCCCCGCCATCGTTATAGATGATGGCCGGGAACGGCGTCGCATTCACTACCGTCTGAAGATGATCAATGCGCTCACGTAATGCCCCTTCGGTCTCCTTGCGGTCGGTGACGTCGCGCCAGGTGGCGACGAATCCGTCGCCGAATTTTGAGGCCCGAATGTCGAACCAACGCCCAAGTTGTTGGCCGGAGAAGTCGTCTTCGTAGAACTGCATCTCCCTGGACAGCGGCTCGCCCGTATCGACCAGTTGGCAATACGCATCGAAGAGCCCGGTCTCGCGGTGGGCCGGCAGCAACTCCAACAGTCCCTTGCCCACTTGTTCGTCGAACGACATGCGGTTGATTTCGCACGCTGCCCGGTTCAGGTACTCGATTCGAAAATCGACGATGTGTCCGCTCTCGTCGCGGACGGCCTTACAGATCGCCATGGAATCGAGCATGTTGTCGGTGAACGCACGAAATCGCTCCTCGGAGATTCGCAGGTTTTCCTCACAAACCTTGCGTTCGGTGATGTCGGCGAACACTCCGACGGCTCCCGTCACGTCCCCATCGGAATCTCGCAAAGGGGCGCACGAAGCCAGTGTCCAGAGTTCCGAACCATCTCGCCTCCGCCATCTCCAGTCGAACGTTAACCGCTGTCCTTCCTTTCGCTTGCGCAGGTGCTCGCGAGCTGCCGGTTGGTCTTCCTCGAAGATAAAATCAAAAACCGAACGACCCGCCATTTCCTCAGCGGTGTAGCCGAGCATCGAAGCCATGCGATCGTTGACCAGCTGGGTCGTTCCGTCGATCGAAATCTCCCAGATTCCTTCGTGGGCGGCTTCGACGAGGCGGCGATAGCGTTCCAGCGCGAGCTCTTGTTTGGTTCGTTGTTCGTGGACGTCGGTACAAGTGCCGAACCAACCAAGCAGACGTCGCTCCTGGTCGAACAGCGGCTCGGCCCGGACAAGAAACCACCGATAGGTTCCATCGAGTTTTCGGAATCGGACCTCGACTTCGTAGGACGTGGCCTTGTCGATCGACGTCGTCCACTCGTCGAAGTATCGGGCAAAGTCGTCTGGGTGGAGGGCTTCTTTCCAGGCCCAGCCACGGCTATCATCGGTACTCAATCCGGTGTAATCGACCCACCGTTGGTTGGTGTAGTCAAACCGTCCGTCAGGCAACGCGGTCCAAACGAGCTGGGGAATGCTCTCGGCGAGTAGGCGAAATGGTTCGGCTGGGTCCGTTGAAGATTTGGCGAAAACGTTAAGCTGCGGCGAACGCGAGGTGGACATCAAGGCACTCCAGAGGTGCAGAAAAGGCGTGGATCGGACGGGGGACTATGGAACAACGCATAATCCCTTGAGTATATCGAACGGAGTGGATCAAACCAATTATACGCGGCCACTTCGTGGAAATTTCATGAAACTCTGGAAGGAAATTCGAATTCCGTGCGATTGAAAACCTCGGTCTTGGTTTTCTGTCTTCGATATTTTTTTGATTTTGGAGTGCGTAAGCGAAGCTGACGTTTTGGTCGTTTTTGTGTCCTCGCTCGCGCTTCGGGTTAGTGTGTTTTGGAGTGCAGCGACTCGACGTCGCTTTTGGTGGTTTCTCTTTGTTTCTGTTCATCGTTTTCTGCGTGCACTCGGTTCGTTCTGCCGTCTTGCCTCGTCAATTTCCGAGTTTGTTGCTTCAGGAGCCTCTCCGAAACCATCCAAGGACCGTGAGTTCGAGCCGCCAGATTTGGGGCGTTTTTCTCCGGGCCCAAATCGCCCGTAGGGATTCGAGCAAAGGGAGAAACATTGCTTCAGTTATTATTTGTAGATGGAAGTGGGTAAGCTGAGGATCGCCGTGAAATTGATTTCCCGACTTTTCGATTCGAGAGGGTTCGGAGGACAGGTTTTTACCGGGTGCAAATCGGCTGGTTGCACATGTTGTTTGCTCAGGTTGCCTTTTTCTTGGTCTCTAGGCCTTGATTCGTTGCCGTTTTTTCCCAGCGTTTTTTTGATCGTCGGCAAAACTTGGGTAACTGGAGCAGCTCGTGACTGTGAATTTGCAGAGCCTCGTTTAAGTCGAGTCGTTGTTGGTGGCGGGCCTGGGGCAAATCCCAAAACGCATCGGAACCTGCGTTGACTTCGATGCACCTCAAGAGCAACAGTGATTCCCCCTTTTTGTCGTCCAGCGGATTCCGCTCAGCTCCAAACGTGAGCTGATGATTTGACGTACTGCACCTTCGAAGACGCCCGTGGCCAGCGGCCAATCTCTCGCACGCCAATTATCATGACGCGTGTCCCAATTCCTGGCGCTCCATTCTACCGCCGAAACATCCCCAATCCGCGGCCTCTCGAACTCGTCTGTTGAATTCCCGAACTCGTCGGAGTGCCGTCGAATCGTCCTCTTGCTAAATCGAAGGATTTCCCTTTTGGGGTTCGGACGAACGCCGGAGAGTTTTTCGGAATGTTAACGTTCACTTCCGGGGAGCGGAACGTTAGCTTGAGGTTCACTTTCTCTTTGCTCCACCGAATGGTCATCTGTTTTGGGAACGTTGCCGCGTACTGACCTTTCGCGGTTCGATCGACCTGGACGGAATGAATCTTGGCCGAGCAAATGGTCTTGCCCGTTGTATCATCAATCAAGAGGTATTCCTTGACTTGTGGTTTCGGCGCGACGGCTTTGTATCGGTTGAAAACTATGATCTTCGTGACCGGTTTGCCTTGCGGTGACTTCGTCTTCTCGAGCAACTTGAGTTCTCTGGGATGAACCTTCAGCTGGTAATTCTCGGCTGGTCCGTAGTGGCCCATGCCAATCGTTTCCATTACCCAGTCCGGGCGGAAAGGCAAGAAGTCTGCGCGGACCCGTCCTTCTTCCACGGTCTTGTAGTCGCAGTGAATCTGAACCGGCTCGGGCCGATCTTGCCGATTCCAGTACCAAAATTCGTTCTCGTTCGACCCCAGTTCCACTTGGGTTTTGCCCATCCCTGTGGCCCGCAAGAACATGGATCGCGGTTGGCGAGCGACCATCGCACCACTGAGGTTGAACGTCAGAACCCTTCCATCTTGCGAGGCATGGATGTCCATGTCCGTACACTTCAAGGTCGTCAACAGGTCGGAATTGGAGTTCATGTACTCGACGAGGGCGGCAACGGTCGGGGGAGGCGTATTCGGGAGCGGCTCGTCGGACGGAGAAACGTCCCGTCCTCGGATGAGTCCCATCTTGAAGAAATTACACCCCGTGGAGAACACAGTCAGGATCGCGATAGAACAAAACACCATGCGCCGCATAACTGATATACCTCGATCAAAAGCGGGGATTGGTGCTCAGGGCATTCCTTTAGTTGGGACTATGGAGATTTGGGTCGGTTAGTCCCAACCGAGCACTTGCAATACTTCTTCTTGGACGGCTGCGATTTCTTCGTCCGTCAATCGGGGGTTGATGACCTCGTAGCGTCCTTTCCCGCGGTTGGGGGTCAGGACCAAGATCTCTTGTCCCTTCTCGCTTCGAACGTCCTCAAATTTGAGTCGTTTGCGTCGCATCAATAGCAACGAGAGGACGTATCGAAAATTCACTTTCTGCGGTTCCGGATCGCCTTCCAATCGCTGAAAGCAATCGAGCAAAAGAGCATCGTCAATGGGCGGCTTCTTGGTCTCGTCCGACTCGGGAACTCGCCCGAGCCAAAAACTGAAAGCCCCCTCTGGTGGCCCCTGCCAAATCTTGACGCTGTAATCTTTTCGGACCCACCGTTGGCCTTCGTCGAACAACACAGTGTAGTACCGTTCACCCGGCTTGAGGACCGCGCCCGAAATTGCACAACAACGCGTGTTTGGTTGAATTTGATATTCCATGATGGCATTATTACCGCATTGGTTGCCGAGACCGTTCCAACACTCGACTGATTCCATCCAATTATTCTGGAAGAGAATTCGTTGAAGGTATCGATATAAGCTCTGAACTGTACTCAGAAGCGAAACCTATGAACTGCCGGTTCCGAAGAATATCACGAGAATCGATGATACTTTGTCACAGAGTGATGCTTCGAAACCTCAGCCAGTGCGACGTCTCTTTGCAACTGTTCAATCGTATCGCCCAAGACGGAATTGGAGTAAGAAAATATAAGAAATCTCATCCAACTCCTGACTCGAGATCAATGAAAATACCGGTCAGTTAAATAGTCCTGACAAAATAGAATAGACGGTTCCATCGGCCAAGAGGAACTGTGTGAATTATTGCGATCGAGGACGTTTGGGAAAACAACGATCGAGAGCCTCATAGACTTCGGATGGGATTTGGAAGCCCCAACCTGTGTAAGCGCTCCTCATAATTCCTCCGCCGTCCAACACAACCATGTGTGGCGTGGCATCCACACGAAACGTCTCGTGGAGTCCCTTCCCGGAATAAATTCGGAACGGCAATTCGAGTTCTTTGTGATGGGCCAACAGGGCTTTCCTGTCGTCGGACATGGCCAAACCCATGACGAGTACTCGCGACTTGTATTTCTCGCAGACCTGCTTGGCGAAGTTCAGGACACGCTTTCCGTTCGGCGTCTTGGGGTTGTAGAACACCAAAAGGAGAGGCTTCCCGAGATTCCGGTACATCTGGAACGGCCTACGTTCGACCAGATCCGTGACCAGAAAATTCGGCACGCGTTTACCGACCTTGGCAAGTTTCGGTTGGGGCGCTTCGGGAAAGTGCTTCTTCGCGGATTGGACGACAATCTCACCGCGGAGGGCTTTCTGGATGCGATGCTGCAAATGCAAGAGGGCCTTTCGATACGGCGTCGGGGGACGACTTTCGAAATACTGTCCCATTCGTTCGGTCAATGCCGTGAGTTGTTTTTTGTTGCGGGCGGCCTCGGGTAGATATTTTTCCGCCTCGGCATCGAACTTTCCAGCGTGCAAGGCTTCTTGTCGTCGGTGTTCGAACAACCGTCGGGGATACGAGAACTGACTATCGAGTTCGTACCGTACCGTGATTTTCTTGGTGGCTTTCTCGTGAGCAGGATCTCGGAAGAGGATTTCCCGGACGACCTTCAAGGCGATTCCTGCTCTGGGTGCAATCCAGGCGTGTTCGGTTCGCTTCCAGGCGGTGTGATCCCCCCGCGGTTTTTCCCAGTCTTTCGACTGTTGGGTGCCACGAATTTTGACGCATCGCGTTCCGCCGACCGAGTCGGTTCCGAGAATCTGCCACCGCATTTTTGGCCGTCCCGGTTCGGGGACGAGCCAGTAGTGTTCCTTGCCCAGGCGAATCCGGGGGACCGAAACGAGGAATCCCGTTTCGAGCGTCGGTGGTTCGTCCAGCGGAGTCGTGATCGCCGAGCCGTCGGCGTGCCGGAGCGTCCCCTGCTTGTTCACGTTGGCCAACTCCAACCGGACGAACGCAATCCCATCGAGAGGGTCCTCTTGGTTTTTGGCGTTCGTCGTGGTGTTTTTCAAGCACGTCAGCACGGCCACTTCCCAGTGCTTGGGTTGGTTTTCCAGCACGAGCATCCTTGTTTCGAGGAAGTATTTCTGTAGCGGATGAATTCCGGCACCGACTGGCTCCTGGCGGAAAGTACCCAGATAGACCACCTCCTGACCCCGGCCAAGTTGGGGGAGAAGTAGCCAACCAGTGCGGTCCACAA
>CAYYUU010000040.1:0-15792 GCA_964474955.1 uncultured Alcaligenaceae bacterium
GAAGCCATGTTTGGCAACTTCCCAAGTGCCCGGCGCGGCACGATTTGACAAGAAAACATGTATCGGCGTCCGTCCTTGGTGGTATTACATCACCACAATGCCGTGGCAGATGTCTCCGTGGACGTTGGCGATGGTCCTCGGAATGCCGAGATCACTTTATCGATTGTGGAAGACTAACTCGGCTCCGGATCGCTTCCTGTGGATGTGGTGCGGAGGAATGTTCTGTGTGCTCTCCGCAGTGACCGGAAAACATCACCATTATCTACTGCACGCTTTGCCACCTTGTGCGTTCTTCGCTTCCGAGGGATTATTTGGTCTCACGAAGCGGCACCTACTCCCGCGAACGTGGTATTGGGCGTTACCATTTGGGCTACTCATCTGTGGTTGGATGGGTTTTCTGTGCGTGGCCAGAACAGGAGAACTCGCGATTTTGTGGTGGGACGTGCTTATTTTGGGAATTGTGGGATTCACATTTTTGGCGGGCATGTTGTCAAGTTACCAACATAGAAAGCACAGACATGCGACGATTCTTATGTTTGGAATCCTATGGATCATCGCCGGATATGTTCATGGAGTCATCGTTCCGAAGATGGACAACTACCGCGCCGATAATGAATTGCTTCGGCGGGTCAGTGCCGAAGCAAAAGAGACACCCGTCCTCATGTTCCAGTTCTTCCCCATGCGGGAACTCGCTTACATAGACGGACCGGTAATTCCATGTAATTCGATCAAAATACTGAAGACCAAGACGAACGAATACCCGACTGCGTTGATCCTCACGTCGAAAGACCAAGAGCCGATTCTTGCTCGATACGGTAACCCCGTTCTGGTGGACCAAACACCTGGACCTCGTCCGGGTCAAGAAGGTCCCAAGGCACATCTTGTTGTGTACCGAATGGAGTGGGCGAACGTGACGACGGAAGAAAGGTGATGATCACACCTGTTTTTTGCGTCGCCCGCGTCGTTTCTTCTTCTCGGGCTGCGGACTCGCGACCGTTTCGCCCTTGAGTTTGGCGATTCGGTCGCGAATTTCGGCGGCTCGCTCGAACTCCATCTTCTCGGCGGCTTCCATCATTTCTTTGTGCAACTCTTCCAGATATTCCTGCGTGACGTAATCGTCGGTCGCCTGGCCGCTAACCTCCCGAACAAACTTGTGCGCTTCGATTTCTTCTTCGACGGCACTGATGAGGGCTGTCTTCACGGTCTTCGGCGTGATCCCGTGTTCTTTGTTGTAGGCGAGTTGAAGTTCGCGCCGCCTCTGCGTTTCGTCGATCGCGGTTTGCATCGAATCGGTGACCTTGTCGGCGTAGAGGATGACCTCCGCGTTGACGTTTCGGGCAGCGCGTCCAATCGTCTGAATGAGAGATGTTCCACTGCGGAGAAAACCCTCTTTGTCGGCATCGAGGATCGCGACGAGCGAGACTTCCGGTAAGTCGAGCCCCTCGCGGAGTAGGTTCACGCCGACAAGCACGTCGAACGCGCCTTCGCGGAGTTCGCGCAGAATTTGGACACGCTCGACGGCGTCCAACTCGGAGTGAAGCCACTTACATCGGACTCCCGCTTCCTTGAAGTACCGCGAAAGATCCTCCGCAAGACGTTTTGTCAACGTCGTCACGAGAACTCGTTCATTCTTCTTGGCTCTCGCCTCGATCTCTTTCTTGAGGTCGGGAACTTGCCCTCGCGCGGGCCGGATGTGCAAGAGCGGATCGACGAGCCCGGTCGGTCGGATGATCTGTTCGACGACTTCGCCTTTGCACTTTTCCAGTTCATAAGGACCCGGCGTCGCCGACATGAACAATACATCTTTCCCGCGAGTTTCCCATTCATCAAATCGCAAAGGTCGGTTGTCGAGAGCCGAAGGCAATCGGAAGCCGTGTTCGACGAGCGTCATTTTCCGCGAGTGGTCTCCGGCAAACATCGCCCGGACTTGCGGCAGCGTGGCGTGCGACTCGTCCACGACGATCATGAAATCTTCGGGGAAGAAGTCGATGAGCGTGTACGGCGGTTCGCCTGCTTTTCGGTTACTGAGCCATCGCGAATAATTCTCGATCCCCGAACAGTGCCCGACTTCCAAGAGCATTTCCAAGTCAAACCGGGTCCGCGCGCTGAGCCGTTGAGCTTCGAGGAGTTTACCCTCCATCTTCAATTGCTCAAGACGTTGTTCGAGTTCTTCGCGAATACCTTCGACGGCTCCCTTGATGCGTTCTTCGGGTGTCACGAAGTGTTTGGCCGGATAAATATACATCTCCTCAAGAGTCTTGATCGTTTCGCCGCTCGTCGGATTGATGACAGTGAGGGCGTCGATTTCGTCGCCGAACAATTCGATCCGAAAAGCCACTTCTTCGTAGGCGGGCCAAATCTCGACGACGTCGCCACGAACGCGAAACATCCCGCGTTGAAACTCGATGTCTTTGCGCTGGTACTGAACGTCGACGAGTTTGAGCAACAGCTCTTCGCGGTCGACGGTTTCGCCCTTAGCCAGATAAATCATCATTGCCTTGTAGTCGCTCGGCGAACCGAGGCCGTAGATGCACGAGACGCTTGCGACGATGATGACGTCTTCTCGACTCACCAGAGCGCTCGTGGCGGCGAGCCGGAGGCGATCGAGATTTTCGTTGATCGCGGCGTCTTTTTCGATGTATATGTCGCGCTGAGGGATATAGGCCTCGGGTTGATAGTAGTCGTAATAACTCACGAAATAGTTGACGGAGTTATTTGGAAAGAACCCCTTGAACTCCTTGAAGAGTTGAGCCGCGAGCGTTTTATTGTGAGCCAAGATCAGAGTTGGCTTGTTCATCTTGGCGATGAGATGAGCGGCAGTGAACGTCTTGCCGGTTCCGGTTGCTCCGAGCAACGTTTGGTGTCGCTTTCCTTCTTGGAAACCGCGGGTGAGTTCTTCGATGGCCTTCGGCTGATCCCCTGCCGGTTCCCATTCACTCACCAATTCGAATCGTTTTTTCATGCAATGAGACTCCACGCGTTTGAGCGTTGTTCCGTTCGAAACTTTGGATGCGGTTGTTTCGCCGTTAAGAAGCCATTTCATGTTCGGGGAGGTCAGCGGCCATCCGAAGTGCAAACACCATAACCTCGAAATTTGCCAAATGAGCCCGTAATTCGGTCCTGTCGATATCAGGCATGGCAGCATGCTCGACCAGCGCGGAAGCCTCTCGGGCGAGTTGGTCGGCAGCGGGAAGAATTCGACGGGCTTGCCTTTGGAGGAGTTTTCCGGACGCAGTCGGATCAGGGAGACAATGACGTTCCGGCGAGTTCGAAGGCAAATCTTGGTTGGAGAGGATCAACTGTTCCGCCTTCTTGGCGTATGGGCCCCATTGCTCCAAAAACTCCGTTAAGAGTTGACACATGCGACGAGCCTTCTCAGTCGGAGTAGCCGGACGAGTCGGGGCTCGGCCCTCTCCGTTCGACCCATTGTCGTGCCCATTGAGTTCTGAGAGCCCAGCGAGGTTCCGGATAAGATCAGTCCGGCGTTGAAAAAAATCGAGAAGAGCATCCCACGAGTGCTTGGAAAGGTGGTCAAGACGTTGTGGATCCACAACGAGGTGGGAAGGACCGATGTGAGCATTTCGCAAAATGAGCCGAGCTTGGTCGGACGGAACGAGTTCGATGAGCGCGGCATGAGCCTCTGCCCATCCGGGAATTCCTTCGACTACCGATTGAGGCAAGAAATGAAATAAACTCACGATTGATCCTCCCAGCGGCACAATTCCTCAATAACGTTCGCCATGTGGTTGAGGGAATTGAGAAACTTCGGAATGTCGTACCCCGGAGCGTTTGGTTTAATGACAGAATTCCCAGCGTCAGTAAAATTTTCGATCGTGAATGCGGCATCCACTCTTTCGTGACGAAAGTTCATTATACCACGACTGTCTTGAATTTCCTGGACGCACTGCCGGTAGCCACTTTCTCGATACCACTCAGCGAAGGCTCTTTCCTCGCCATATCGAAGATCCGCTTTCGAGAACACAGACAGGAGCCAAGTTCTCCCGGTTGTCGGAAAAAAAGGAGCGAGGTTTTGGAGGATTTGAACTTCGGCTGCGCGGCATTGTCCGAGATAGGCTTGGAGAAAACGTTCCTTCTTTTGCGGGCCTTCTTGCGGATGCAGCCTGTGATCAGTCATTTGATCACGCAGACTATGATACCCATAGGCCGAAACGAGAATCACCCCCCGAATTTCGCCAGCCCGCAGTTGGCCGTGGAGATCTGACCAGGACTCGGGTCGTCGGTCTTCTTGTCCTGGAGGGACCACAATGCCGACGTTTTGGTGACCTAATAATTGGTAGTGCTCGACACCAATGCTTTCTTGGTACCCCGGCAAGTGAGAAAACCAAGGTTCCAAACTCCCAGCCAGGAGGTGGCCCAACGTGGACTATCCCGTCCCTCCAGCACCGAGGATAATGATCGGCCGCTTGGGCTTCTCCGTTGCGGCTTGACCGGGCGTAGTTTCTTCGCCTTTCCACCATTTCGCGACCCAAGACCAAGTCTTCCAAAAATTCATCAGGCTCGACGAGATTTTCTCGACATTTTCGACCGACTTGCTCGCATCATCCAAGGGGTTGCTTTTGTTTTCCATAACGATCACTCTGGGACAGAGTTTTCTTGAGTGGATCCTATTGAATGTTGGCAGACGCAAGTCCGAAGCCCGTAGACTGTCCACACGAAAGAGCTACTTCCCGAGCGTAATGAAGGGACGAATCCGTTCGAGCGTTTTCACTCCGATTCCTCGAACTTCCAGGAGTTCCAGTTTGCTCCCATAAGGTCGCCGTTCGATGATCCGCTTGGCCAACACAGGACCAATCCGAGGCATCCTTTGCAGATCCTCAACCGACGCCGTGTTGATGTTGATCGGTGGATCGCCCAGTTGCATGCGCGAAGGAGATGGCCATTTCCGTTCCGTCTGCTTCGGCTCGACCTTGGATTTTCCTTTTCCTGCGAGCTGCTTCTTTCCCTTCCTATCGGTGTCCGTCTTCTGTTTCGAACCATTCGGCTCACCCGAAACGGAAGCCCATTGTTGCAAACGGGCCACAGTTTTTGGTCCCATCCCAGGGATGTTGTCGACGTCGGCGACTCTTCGAAACCGCCCATTTTTTTCGCGGTACTTGATGATGGCTTTGGCTTTCTTTGGCCCGATGCCTGGAAGCTGCATCAACTCGCCTTCGGATGCCGCGTTGAGATCGACCTTGTAGGGCAACAGCTTGCCCTGTTGCAATTCCATGGGCCGAGTTCGGCTTGCCCGATATTCCATGGCACTCCGAAGGAGCAGACATAGCACGCCAAGGGCGAGAACGACAAACACTATCCTTTGCACCGGAGTTGGCCAAACCGCGATGAGCCAGTCGTCCCACGACACGTTCGCCGTCGTGGGCGGTTCGGCACTCGGGACGGCATCATTCGTGTCCGGTGGGTCGACGAGCTCCACGGAGTCCGGGATGGGTGGTGGCTTCTGTTCGGTTTGGAGTCGAATTCCAAGCGGAACTTGGGGCTTGATTGAGCCGATACCTTCCATTGGTGTCATCTCAATTGTTGTTGGCTGGGGTATCAATTGGGTGCTGTCATTGTATCAACGCTTAAGCGTGATCACCACATACCGGCAGAATTGCTGAAGAATTGGCAGGAGTCGAAGGGCAACTCGATCACACCCATCGAGGAATTGGTGGAGGTGCTTCGTGCGAATCACTCGCCCGACCATCGAGAAGAGTTGATAGCCGCGCGAATCGACACGAGGAAAGAGCGTCCGTAACTTGGTGACGTCGGATTGTCGCAACGGCATCTCGTCGGGCGTCCGGTCTTTCTCGCGATAGGCCAGTCTCGCCCGCGCCCAGTTCACGATGGGATTGCCGCCCCACGGCTCACAAAACACGGCAATGCCGTTGGGCTTCAAGACTCTCGCAATTTCAAGTCCGGCCTTCTCGATGTTGAGGTGATGCAAAACGGCATTGCCCCAGATGCCGTCGAACGTGTTGTCCGCAAAGGGAAGTCCCTCCCCGTCCGCTTGAATTGTGCTGATTGACACTTGATTGACATCGGCGCGTCGTTGCACTTCTTGAAGATATCCCAGCGATAGGTCGAACGCAATGACGGTAGCACCGCGCCGAGCAAGGACAATAGACGCCATTCCGTGACCACAACCGTAATCCAGGATCCGCTTGCCGCGGACGTCTCCGAGTTGGGCCATCGCTGGACGAATCCAGGTTTCGTGGTCGAGATATTCTTCGTCCGAGACGAGCAATCGGTTGGGGTTTTCGGCAAAGAACTCGGCTCGCTCGGCGGCTTGTTCGTCGTGAAATTGTTGTTCACTCCGAAGGCGATCCATCGATTCGCAATTTCGTGCCTGCAGTGACACGGCAACGTTCCTTCGTTAAAGTAATGAAACGTGTTCCATGATAGACAGAGTGCATCGGAGACCGCGGAATGTCCACCTGGAAAATTGCATGCGTGCAAATGGATTGCCGACTCGGCGACAAGGAGACCAACTTACAAACCGTCCGGACCGGTTTTCAAGAGGCCACGAACAAGGGAGCGAGGCTCGTCATCTTCCCCGAGTGCGCCCTCACCGGATATGCCTTCGAGAGTAAAGAAGAAGCATGGCCGGCAGCCGAACCTGTGCCCGGTCCGTCGACCGAAACGCTTATCGAAGACTGCAAAAAGGCCGATGCCTACGCCATCGTCGGGATGCTCGAACAAGAAAACACGATCGGCGATTTGTTTAACGTCACAGTATTGATCGGGCCGGAAGGCGTGATCCACGTTTATCGCAAGTTGCACCTGCCTTATCTTGGCGTCGATCGGTTTACGACGCCCGGGAACATTCCGTTCGCCGTCCAAGACATCGGCAATTTGCGAATCGGAATGTCGATTTGTTACGACGGCAGTTTCCCCGAAACGGCACGCTCGTTGATGTTGCTTGGGGCCGACGTTGTGGTCCTTTCGACGAACTATCCGACCGGCGCAAAGATCACCTTGGAAACGTTCGCCACCGCCCGAGCCCTCGAAAATCAGGTGTACTATGCGTGCTGCAACCGCATCGGCCACGAACGCGGTTTCGACTTCATCGGAATGAGCCGCATCATCAGTCCGCGTGCCGAACTGCTCGCTTCGACCGACGAAGACCAACCCACGATCCTCTATTCAGAAGTCGATCCCACGATCGCGAGAAATAAACTCGTCGCAAAGATTCCGGGCATTTACGAGTTGCACCGAACGGCTCATCGCCGCCCGGAGATGTATGCGATGTTGGTCGAGCCGACGAAGGAAAAATTCACGCCATCGATTCCGCCAGAGGAAGTGGGGACGAAGTAAGTGAGACACCTGGCCATCGGCGACATTCACGGTTGGTTACCGGCCCTCGTGGCCCTCGCGGAGTTCGTTAGATTCCGCGAAGACGATGTGGTCGTAACTCTCGGCGACTACGTGGATCGTGGCCCCGACTCGTACGGCGTGATTGAGTGGTTGTTGGTCTACCAGAATCGCGGTATTCTCGTCCCGCTCTTCGGCATTCACGAGGCGTTGTTGCTCGATGCTCGTTCCAGCGAATCGGCGTTCAAAGATTGGCGAGATTCGGGCGGGAAGCAAGCTCTGCGGTCCTACTCACCACTCGGCGACGACGGCAAGTGGTCGGACGTGCCCGACGAACACTGGGACTTTCTGAAATATACATGCCGCCGGTATTACGAAACAGATACGCACATCTTGGTCCACGCAAATTTGTATCCGGACATGAAATTGGACGAACAACCCGAACTGATGTTGCTCTGGGAATTCTTCGACAACCCGGTGCCGCACTACTCCGGCAAGACGATGGTGTGCGGCCATTCGACCCAACATTCTGGCCGTCCGAAGAACATCGGCCACGCCGTTTGCATCGACACGAGCGTGGACGGGGGTGGTTGGTTGACGTGTCTCGACGTGGACTCGGGAAAGTACTGGCAGGCCAACAAACACGGCGAGACGAGGTCCGATTGGTTGGACGAACCAGATTTCGAGGATTGATGAGACGGCTCAAAACCACCAAGCCTGCCCTGCTTTTTCGCGAATAATCAAGGGACTCAAATACTCAACTGCTTTCTTCAAACCCTCTGGTCCGCTCATGTAAGCGTCCTCGTGTTCGATCGACAAAGCGCCTTCATACCCCTTCGCTCGCAACATGCTGATGAACGGTTTCCAAAACGCATCTCCGTGGCCGTATCCGCACGTTCGGAATGACCACGATCGGTTGCTCAAGTCGCCGTAACTCTTCGTGTCGAGCACGCCATTGATCTTGGTGTTCGTTGGATCGATGGCCGTATCTTTTGCGTGGATGTGAAAGATGGCCCCGGCGTCGCCGAGATGGCGGGCCGCTTCGATCGGGTCGATGCCTTGCCAAAACAAATGGGATGGGTCGAAGTTTACGCCGATGTTGTTGCCCACGGCGCGAAGTTTGAGCAGCGTTTCGGGATTGTAGACGGAGAAACCCGGGTGCGGTTCGATCGCCAATCGGATACCCAGGTCTTTCGCTTCACGGGCCTTTCGATCCCAGAACGGCAAGAGGACCTCGTTCCACTGATACTCCAGGATCTGTTGGAACTCCGGTGGCCAGGCACAGGTCACCCAATTCGGCGCGGTGTCATCCTCCGCGCCACCGGGGCAACCGCTGAAACAGATCACGACATCGACGCCTAATAACGACGCGACCCGGACCACCTTGTCTTGAATCGCTTCGTGGTGTTGGGCAATGTTGAGGTTTGGGTGCACCGGATTGGCGTGAGCACCCAAGGCGCTCAACCGTAAGTTCCGACTTGCAAGATCGTCGAGCACTTTTTTGCGGCGCGACTTGTCGGAGAGAAGCTCGTCGAGGTCGAAGAGGCGATTTTTGACGAATGCTCCACACGGGATTTCGATGGTTTCGAGTTGGAATTTTTGGCACGCCTCCAGAGCTTTTTTCCATCCCAGGTGGGCCACACTCGCAGCCATGAGACCGAGTTGCATGGTGTTTTTCCGAGAAAGATTCGTCGGGTGAGAAGGAGGGATCGCGAGCGATTGTCCACCCGAAAAAATGGAAAGTGGAAGGCGAGGCGCACCTCGCCTTCCCGTTTCGAACATCAATAGCCGCCGGTAATGATCCGTTCGATATCGACCCAGAAGGCAAACACGACCAGGCACAAGATCAACAACAACCCCACGATCGTGGCCCACGTCCGAACCTTTTCCGAGGCAGGTTTCCCACGAACTAATTCGTACAGAAGGAAGACCATGTGCCCGCCATCGAGGACCGGAATCGGAAGGAAATTCAAGACCGCGATGTGGATTGAAATCATCGCGATGAACCACACGAATTGCCACGTGTCGATTCGGGCCTGGTCATAGGCCAGCCTCGCGATGCCGACTGGACCCGAAATCGCCTTGGCTCCGATACGCTGCGTTGCGATCGACAGAATCCCTTCGAAAGCCTGCTGGACTTGTCGGTAGGCGTCCCGCAAGCCCATTCCAATTGCTTCGAACGTGTCGTCGGCCTTCACGACGCGATGGTCCGGCGTCAGGACGATGCCTCGCCAGTAGTGGCTTCCGGTGAAGTCGTCGGGCCAGGTTGTGTCCGCTTGCGGATAAATGTTCACTTCGACAGGCTCGTCCTGCCCGGATCGGTTGACTTTGAGCGTAACGTGGTCGAGCGTTCCATAGGCCGCCACGGATTGCAAAATCCAGACGACGCTGGCCCAGCCATCAGGGTACACTTTCTGCCAGCCAGATTCTTTGTCCTCGCCCTTCATGCTGCGATAGTGGAGGTTGATCTCCTCGATCACGTCGCCCTTTTGGATGGCGTCCTTGGCCTTCGTCTCGTCGGCCCACTTGGGATTGAGGCCAACGACGGTCGATTTTACCTCGTAGGCCAACCCCAACTCGGGAATTGCGAGCGGTGCATGCGAAGGCTTTCCTTTGTCCGGCAAACTCCCGACGAGGTTGAACCGCCAGGAATCGTCCCAGGCTAACTCTACTTTATGGAAGGAATACTTATTTTCCGCTTCCGGGTCGTGTCGTCGGACCTTGAGCTTCACCTTCCACTGGTCTTTGGGGAGTTTTGCCTTGCGCATTTTGTCGGCCCACTGGCTCAACTCGTGGGGCAGTCGGATCGGATCGAGACGGATCTGGACCGGCATCGATCGGATTTCTGCCTGGAGTTTTTCTGCCTGGTCTTGAAGGACCTTGGCCAAAGCGGCTTGACCGACGGGCGGGGCAAACATCATGGCTGGAAGTTTCTTCGTGATCTCTTCCAGCTTCTCTTTTTTGTCTTGCTTGAGTCCGTTATTTGGCTCTTTCGTCACGAACTGTATCGACTTGCCATGTGGGTACATGAGCTGCACGTATTCAATTTGGTCGCCCTGGTGGGTTTCGCTGCGGGGTTCGACTTTGCCCGCCGCAGGCGATCCATCGCGGACCATCGTGATCTCGCCGGTCTCCATGATGAGACCGGTCGTCTTTCGGTACGCCGGACCAACGACGACGTCTCGCGTCTCCCCATTCTCGCCTTCGACGCGAAGGGTTACGTTCTTGCCCTGGAGCTGGATCATTCGGCGGACGAATATGAAATAGTCTTTCTGATTTTCGACCGGAGCGCGTGGGTCGTTCGGAAGTGGTATCACCTTCGATGGCTCTTTGGGGTCGGACGTTCCGGCGATCCAATCGCCAAACTTGAATTCCCCTTCGATGGGATTTCTTGCGGGCGTGCCGGGAATCGTCGGACTCGGCCAACCGTCTTTCTCCGAAGGTTCCCCAAGAGCGAGTTGCAATCGGGCCGGAGTTGCCATTCCGATCATCGCCTTCAGGTCGCCCTTACGCCGGATCGGCGTGATCGTCGTCTTGACGACTGTGGGCGTTCCATCGGCCCCATACGTGACGTACTCCAATGGCATTTCTTCGTTGTGGGCCGGAGCCACGGCAAATACCAGATCGATGAACGTGAGATTCTTTTTCTCGACGTCACCAATCTTGACGATTTGTGCCCCGGAGGGCAGTCCGATCTTCGCGCTCGGCGAACCGCTGTGGATCGTCGAGACGACGGCGGGAATGACTTTCTTGCCCGGAATTTGATAGACAAGGGCGAAACACACCAGGGCCATGATGCCATTCATGATGACGCCGGCAGAGATGATCGCCATTCGCTGGAAGACATTTTTATTGCGGTACGACCTGGGGTCGTCTTCGCTGCCGTCGCTCTCCTCGGTCCCGTCGACCTGGCCAAGCATTTGGACGTACCCGCCCAGCGGGAACAGAGAGATTTTGTAGACGGTCTCTCCCCACTTGAAGCTACAACCCGGAATCGCCGGACCGAACCCGAGGCTGAAGACCTGAACGTAGACGCCACACCACTTGGCAACGAGGAAGTGACCCAACTCGTGGACGAACACGACCAGGCCAAGGCCGATCGCAACCTTGGCCACGGCCAACAGACCAGTCGCATCGAAGAACCAAATCAACGAGACGACGATCGCCAACAGGATGAAGACGATGGGGCCATTTTGCAGCCACCATTGCTTCGCCGTCAGTTCGAGTTCGGGCTCGCCGTCGTCGGCCGAGACGTCATTGGGTTCGGTTTGGCCCGACGTAACTTTCGGTGGGGCCGACACACGTTGTTCCGCCGCCCGATATTGTTCGTTGGCCTGGTCCGAATTGTTCCCTGACCCCTGGTTCTGCTTTTCAGAATTTATCGGACTTGGCTGAACTGATTCTTTGTTATCCAACGAGCTACCTCCTGTCGTGCCCAGCGATCAGCGCTGTAGAGTTCTTTCAGAGTGGGCCGGGCAACAAAGTCGTGATGATCCAACATATCGCGACAAACGCGGGGAATGTCCAAAAACGAAAGGCGACCTTCAAGAAATTCTTGCACGGCGGCTTCGTTGGCTGCGTTCATCACAGCACCGCAAGTGCCCCCACGCTTTGCCACTTCCAGACCCAGCTGCAATGCGGGGAACGTGTCGTAATCCGGTTGTTCGAAACGCAGCGTCGCCATCGTCCGCCAGTCGAGTCGTTTGGTCGGCCCTTCGACCCGTTGCGGATACGTCAACGCATATTGTATGGGCAATCGCATGTCTGGGGGAGAAAGTTGTGCAATCACCGACCCATCTCGGAACTCCACGAACGAATGGATGATCGAATCGGGATGAACGATCACATCGATTTCGTCCGCCGTTAAATCGAACAACCAACGAGCCTCGATGACCTCCAAAGACTTGTTCATCATGGTGGCCGAATCGATCGTGATCTTAGGACCCATCTGCCACGTCGGATGTTTCAGGGCCTCTTCGACCGTGACGCCTTCGAGTTCCTCGCGAGTCCGTCCTCGGAACGGGCCTCCGCTGGCCGTCAAGACGATCCGCTCCAATTCCTCCCGCTTGCCACTGAGCATGGCTTGGAAGATGGCGCTGTGCTCGCTATCGACGGGCAAGACTGGCGCGTTGTTCTTTCTCGCAAGCTCCATGACCAGCGAGCCGGCCATGACCAACGTTTCCTTGTTCGCCAGCGCGATAGTCTTTCCGCATTCAAGCGCGGCCCATGTGCCCTCGAGTCCGGCAGCTCCGACGATGGCCGTCACGACGACATCGGCGTCGGCGTCCGTAGCCATTTGCAGGATCCCGTCTTGTCCATGTAACAACGTACATCCGTCGGGCAAGTCGCTTTGGGACACCTGGGCACAAGCGTCTGGATCGGTCAGAACGACCCAACGAGGCTTGTACGTGCGAGCTTGCTCCAAGAGCAAGCCCACGTTCTTGTGGGCGCTCATTCCGAGGACCGCGAATCGATCCGGCAGGTGCGAGATGACGTCGAGGCAACTCGTCCCAATCGAGCCGGTCGAACCCAAAAGGATGACGTTCCGATGTGGCCTTGCCTGGCCGTTCGATTGTGTAGCAGACAATGGACACCCAATCTGCAAAAGGTTCGTTTCGAAATGGAGAACGTTCCCAAACAAAGAGAAAATCTCTGCTCAGGCGTTTCCCAGGGCATCAGGACAATACCGGCGCCATTTTAGGCAAGTTTCGCGAAACGGGGCAAGTTTTCTTCGTTGCCCATTGGGTGTTCCGCTGGGCGGGACTGCTACACTATAATTGTTGGGGGAGCCGATTTCGCTTGGTCCGTTACGATCTGGAGGATAACGCGATGAACATTCGCTCTTGGATACCGTGGGCGAGTCTGATGTTGTTGGCGGTCGCGAGTTCGTTCGCTTCGGCTGACGAAAAGCGATCCGTGGACGCAAAAGCGGCCAAACGCGGCTACGAAGCGTTGACCAAACAGGCCCTCATTCCGGCCCTTTGGTCAAAGAGTGCCTACGAGAACGCCTGGAAATTCTGGAGCCCAAAACCAAAGTCCAAGCCGAAGAATTACGACCAGGCGTTCATGAAATATTATGGATTACATCCGACCTCGTATCCCAACGGCAGGTATCCGATGGGACTTCGAGAAGCTCCAGGTTTGTTGACCAAAGGCGTCGTATCGGACTGCATGCTTTGTCATGGCGGTTCAATCAACGGCAAGAGCTACATCGGCTTGCCAAATACGGCCCTCGACATCGAGGCTCTCCACCTTGACATGGGAGCCGGAACGACGGGTGTGCGAAGCCTCGGTTTCACACACGGAAACGTCCGAGGCACATCCGAGGCCGTCGGGTTTGGGATTTACCTGCTCGGCATCCGCGATCCGAAGACGCTCACTTTGAAATTGAATTCCTTGAGCCTCAACCCGAAACGTTCGAAACTCAAGGTGCCCGATCAAATGTGCGGCGATCCGCCTGCGTGGTGGCTCCTCAAGAAAAAGAAGACGATGTACCACACCGGTTCGACGCCGGCAGCATCGGTCCGGACGAACATGCAATTCATGCTCGGCTCGGCGTACAACCACAAACAGTTCGAGCAAAAAGAGAAGACGTTCCGCGACATCCGCGAATATTTCATGAGCTTAGAGGCTCCGAAATATCCCTGGAAGATCGATCGCAAATTGGCCAACAAAGGGCGCATTGTTTTCGAAGACAACTGCTCCAAGTGCCACGGAACATATGGCAAGAAGTGGACGTATCCGAATCGCGTGATCCCGATGCGAGTCATAAAAACCGACCCTCTGCGATTCACTGGGTTGCACAAGGAATGGGGCGAGGCTTACAACAAGAGCTGGTTCGCTCAGAAGGAAGCGGGCAAAAATGGAAAAGCCTATCCCGCGCTGAAGCCTCGCGGTTATCAAGCTCCTCCGCTTGATGGCATCTGGGCGACCGCGCCGTATCTGCACAACGCTTCGGTTCCCACGATTTATGCGTTGCTCAACTCGAAGACTCGCCCCAAGACTTTCACTCGCTCGTACCGCACCGATGCCACGGCCTACGACAAGAATGACGTCGGTTGGAAAGTCCGCGAGTTGAAGGAAGTGCCGAAAGGTCTGACACCTCGCGAACGGCGACATATCTATGACACTCGATTGCCTGGACGTGGGAATCAGGGCCATTATTTCGGAGATCACCTGACCGAGCCCGAACGTCGGGCGGTGATTGAGTATTTGAAGACGCTTTGATTTCAAGTTGCTTTTCGCTCCGCGAGAATTTGGTTTTTCTCTGGAAACTTTTCGCGGAGCGAAAAGCAACTTTCCCCTATCCCCCTTTCGGCTTGCACTGCACATACAACTTCGGCGGTGCTTCATCGAAGTACTTAAACATCGCCGGACACAACCATCCTTCCTGGTCGAGTTCATTCGAGCGATACCAGTTTCCGCCGAACTCTTCCCGCGACCATTCGAACTCGTGTTGATAGCCCGGAAACGGTGTCCCCGCAAAGATCATCGTAAACCCAAATTCCGCGTCGGGGATGTCGACGACCATCTTGTCGATGGCTGTGTCCGCTCCCGAAACAAATGGCTCCTTCACGAGCTCGGCGTTTTCGTCGTCGAAGACCCACATGCCTTCGTGTTTGTATGGGTGTATGGCCATGATGGAATTCATCGCGTGAAAAGTCCCTCGTCAGAATTTGCGAACTCAGTCCCGAGCGTGCTTGCTTCTTGCATTGTAACGCAACGAAACCTTATTTGAGCTTCGGGAGATCCCAAAACCTGAGTTCTCCCTTTTCGGAGTCTCCACCACCCGCGGCCAGCGTGCTGCCATCCGGGCTGAACCTCACGGACCAAACCCAACGACTGCCTGTCTCGAAAGTCGAAATTTCTTTTCGCGTCTTGAGGTCCCACATTTTCACATCCTTGTTCCCGCTCGATGCAAGTCTTCGCCCGTTGGGACTGAACGCCAACGAATAGACGTAACTGCCGTGTCCCTCAAGAGTCGCCTGAAGTCGCCCCGTCTTGACGTCCCAGAGTTTAATCGTCTTGTCAAAGCTAGCAGATGCGAGCGTTTTTCCATCGGGACTGAAACAAACACAAAAGACTCGCTGGGCGTGTCCCTGCAAAGTGGCGAGGACTTTTCCCGTTTTCGCATCCCAAAGTTTTACGGTCTTATCAAAGCTCGTGGACGCCAGCGTTTTTCCGTCGGGACTGAAGCATACGCCATGAACGTGATTCGTGTGCCCTCGAAGCGTGTCTATCTCGGCGCCTGTCTTGATGTTCCAGAGTTTGATCGTCTTGTCCCAACTCGCGGACGCGAGGACCTTCCCATCGGGTCGAAAGCTCACCGAGGCTACTCCGCCTTTGTGTCCTTCCAGCGTTCGTTTCAGTTTCCCGGTTTTCGCATCCCACAGAATCACGGTCTTGTCGTCACTACCCGACGCGAGCGTTTTTCCCTCGGGACTGAATCGCAACCACCAGATGAAATAGGTGTGTCCTTTG